>DATGKJ010000294.1:0-14094 GCA_035294685.1 Terriglobia bacterium
CCTGTTGCTTCCGCTAACCTGCGCTTCTCCCAGCCGCGCATGGGGCCGATTGGCGCATCAGATGGTGAATGCCGCCGCCATCAAAACCCTGCCGCAGCCGTTGCGCTCTTATTTTAAGCCTCATCAGTTTTACCTCGTCGAACATGCGAGCGATCCGGACTTGCTTGCCGATCAGGACTCCGCCGAGCACCAGCATCACTTTGCCGATATTGAAGCTTACGATTCCTATCCCTTTCGCGCATTTCGAAAACAGTTCGTGCTGGAGAGGCGCAGCCCCACGCCGATTGAGCTTCGGGAGGGTGACGCCCCGTGGCAGATCGAGCGCCTGACGATCCAACTCTCGGAGGATTTCAGGAACCGCCGATGGGACGCCATCCATCACGACGCCGTCTTCCTGGCGCATTACGCCGCAGACCTCACGCAGCCTCTCCATACCGTGTTGAATTACAACGGCCAGCTCAGCGGGCAGATCGGCATTCATGGGCGGTTTGAAACGGGCGTGGTGGCTTTTTATCAAAACCAGTGGATTTTGCGGCCTCAACCTGCCTCCGATATTTCAAACCTGCGCGCCAGAATTTTCAATGAACTCCTCGCGAGTTATCGCGCGCGCACGGCCATCTTCAACGCAGACCGCCGGACACGATCGCAGTTTCAGGATCATGACCCCCGCTTCCTCCCCACATTTGCCGAGGCCATTGGCCCCGTCGCTAAAGCCCGCCTGGAAGATGCCGCCTGCTTCGTCGGATCGCTTTGGTATACTGCATGGGTAAAAGCTCAGAAGCCGACCCTGCGCGATTGGAAGAGCGATTGAAGTTGGGTCTATGGAGCAGGCACAGCGCAATAAATGGCAAGAAAATACCCGATCATCATAGCGGGGGTGATCATAGCGGTCGCCGCTGTGGTCAGCATCAGGAAATACCGGCACTCTGTGGTGCCATTTCATCGCGAGCCTTATGCAACCGCTCCCGGCGGCGCGGCAAGCGGCCCGTGCGTTGACTTTCATCAGGCTGCTTCGCACGCAGGCGAGAACGGATGCGTCACCGGGTACGTGTTGCGCGCCTTCACGTCCAAAGCCGGAAATACGTTCCTCGATTTCTGTCCTGATTATCATAATTGTCCGTTTTCGACCGTGATCTTCGCCTCAGATCATGCGAAATTCGGCCAGATCGATACACTGGCAGGAAGGCAAGTGGAAATTCACGGGTTCATTACCACTTATCAAGGTAAGGCGGAGATTATCATTCACGATCCATGGCAAATCCGCGTGGCGCCCTGAGCAAAGGGCAAAATGATTCGCTCTTATTTCTCTGCATTCGGCGGTCCAGGAGCCTTATAACGTCTCTGCAAGCGCTTCCAGGGGCATGCCTGATCTCCATTGCATGCCTGAGTCTGTTGGGGCAAACCAGTTCAACTCGTTCCGCTGTTCCTTCCCAGCCGTCAGCCCAGGCCTTGGCAAACACTCAGGATGGGTATGCGCTGCTTTCGCGAAACGATCTCAAAGGAGCGGAAGCCGCTTTCCTCAAGGCGATCACCCAGCAGCCCGAGCTTGCTTCGGCTCACCACGGACTAGCCCTTGTCTTATGGCGCGAGGGGAAAAAGGATGCCGCCCTCCGCGAGTTCACGCGGGCCGCGCAGATTGAGCCGAGCAATGCAGACTATCATCTGGATCTTGCCAAAGCAGCCTGGAGCCTGGCAGATGAATCCCGGTCTTCACGGGGCGCCGGAAGCCCTGGCTCCGAAGTGACCCTTGACGCCTACCGCGAACTGGCCGTTTCCGAAATGCAGAGAGCGTTGGCCCTGGGACCTCGGGACGCCCAGATTCATCTCGATCTCGCGGAACTCTATCTCGAACTCCATAAAACCAAGGATGCCGCAGCGCAGGCGCAAGATGCAGCCCAGTTGAGACCCAATGCTCGAACTTTTGTGATCTTAGGTCAGGCTTACTGGGCGGAGGGAAACGAAGTTCAAGCCCTCAGTCAATACGAGAAGGCAATCCAACTGGACCCTCACGACGGCGAAGGCTATCTGGCCATCGGTCAGTTGCAGCTTCATGAAGGTCACACGACAGAGGCGGAGAAAGCTTTCCGCGAAGCCATTCAGGCCTCGCCGAATCTGGCGGCTGCCTACGCGGCGCTCGGGCAAATTCTTCAACAGACCCACAGGCCCGACGAAGCGCGCAGCGCGTTCGAGCGAGCTCTCGCTCTCAATCCGGAAGACTGGGAAAGCGCCTATCGACTGGGTGAATTGATGGCCGAGGCGGGAAAAACGCAGCGGGCGACAGACCTTTTTCAGAGGGCGCTCCAACTCCACCCCGAGTTCCCCGCTGCGCGCGAGCAACTCGCGCTGGGCTTCTTGCGACGCGGAGATCTCACCAACGCGGCTGCGCAGGCGCAAATCATCTCCACGCGCAATCCGCAGGCTCCGGAAGGCCACCGCATAATGGCTCTTGTGCTGTGGAAGCAGCGTAATTATGACGCCTCACTTACTGAATGCGCGATGGCGCTCAACGCCGATCCGAATTCCGTCCAGATGCTTGTGATTCAATCGCTGGATTTGTGGCAGCAAGCCCGACGCCGCGAGGCGCGCCAGGCGCTGGCGGAAGCTGTCAAGCGCCAGCCGCGCCTTGCCTCCTCAATCGTCTTCTGCCAACTCGTCCTCTGCAATGCGCAGGATATTGGAATCATCAGCGACTTTATGAATAAGAATCGCTGGATTCTGAACCCGCTCCCGCCGGAGCCCTGAATGTTGTACCTTGCCGGTTGTGAAGTCGCATGGGTTAAGATGCCATGACAATGTTTCACGCGATGCCGGCCTGCTGAGGATTACAAATTATGGTGACAACGCAAACTGTAGCGGCGCTGTCCCCAGCGCCGAAAGACGCCGGTGAGAGCCTGTCCTGAGCGGAGCGAAGGAACACCGGCACTACAGAAATGCTGTCACTATAATTTGTAACTCTCAGTAATTCTATTACGTTAAGTTACCGCGCCATGGGCCAGGCAGCTGCGTTCTAAGGCTCGCGTGATACGAGGCCCACGCCAATCGCCTCGGAAGCATGTCTCAGCGCGCTGAGAACAGTATTTCCAAACGTTCTGGAACACCTCATTTGAGGTTACCTTAAGCGTTTAACGAAAAACGCTTGACCTCTCCGATAAAGTCTGATATAGGTATGCCGGATTCAGGGATCAGTCGCAGGAATCTTGAACCTGCATCGTTCAGTTGTGAAACTGGGATGAAAAAAAGAGCCAGGAGATGCCTCGTCGGGAAGGCTTGGTCGCTGGCTGGTATCGCGATCTGCGGAATCTGCTGGCTTGCATCCGCCGCTCCCCAGCGCTCCAACGCTGAAACAGCGTTCCAGGCTGGTGTCGAGGCTCAGCGGCAGGGCCGGCTCGATGAGGCTGAGCGGGATTATATGGCGGCGATTAACGTTGATCCAACTTTCGCCGGAGCGCAGATGAATCTGGGTCTCGCGCGTTTGGAAGAGGGCAAGGTTGAGGCCGCAATTCCCGCATTACAGAAGGCTGTCGCGCTGGCCCCCTCATTGAAAGGCGCCCACCTTTTTCTGGGCATTGCCTATTACCGCGCTGACCGCCTGCGGGAGGCTCAACAAGCGATCGCGGGCGAGCTTCGCTTATCTCCACGCGATGCCAAGGCCTTGATGTGGATGGGGGTGACCGAGCTTGCCACGGGCGATTTGAGCCAGGCGGCCAGGCATCTGGACCGGGCGGCAGAACTCGCCCCGCGCGATGTCGATATCCTCTACCATCGCGGACGAGCGCATTTCCTGATCTCGCAACAAAGTTATGAACAGATGTTCAAGGCCGACCCGCGCTCGATGCGGGTTCACGAAGTGCTGGGGCAAGCCTACGCTGATTCGCACCAGACCGACCTTGCCATCAGCGAGTATCAAAAGGCTATCCAGATGGCGCCCGGCGAGCCGGGGCTTCACGAGCAGCTTGCCGATCTTTATTGGTCCAAAGGCGACCTCCAGAAGGCTGCTGAGACTTACCAGCGCGAGGTTCAGATCAATCCCTTCAACGCAAGCGCCCTATCCAAATTGGGAAACTTGTGGTGCCAGCAGAATCAGCCGGATAAAGCCCTTCCTCTGCTTGAAAGGGCAGCGAAAATCGAGCCTTCTCTTCCGGGCCTTGACTACTATCTTGGCAAAGCGGAGGCGCAGCTTGGCCAGAATCAGAAAGCGATCAGCGATCTCAAGAGAGCGATCTCGGATCAGCGTCAAGCCGGCGCTGATTATGTTCGGTCGTCTTACTATCAACTTTTCCTGATCTATCGGAGCGAACATCGGATGGAGGAAGCCAATGCAGCGATGGCCATGTTTCAGAAGCTTCGCTCCGCACAGACACAGCGGACTCAGGCCGAGTTTTATCGACAACTCCAGCGCCAGGTGCCCAATTAATGCAGATCGGAATTGCCATGCGAGTCAATCTGGGAGGCGTCGGTTTCGAGCGCGCTGAAACATTCGACCCTGAGCGAAATTCACATCAAGGAGGAGGTCACACATGAGAGGGCGCAAGTTTGTCGGGATAGCGATTCTGGTCAGCATCCTTGCAGGGTTAGGGATTGTGCCGGCGTGGGGGCAGACGAACCGTGGCGCAATCGCGGGCTCCGTTTATGACACGTCGGGCGCGGCCGTACCGGGCGCTTCGGTTGTTGCCGTGGAAGAAGGCACCGGAACAACTTATAAGACCAAATCCACGGCGACGGGCAATTACATCCTTCCTTCCATGGAAGTTGGAACTTATGACTTAACGTATTCCAAAAATGGATTCAAGACCACCTCCATCAAGGGCGTTGTCGTGCAGGTCAGCAGCACGGCGTCCATCAACGCCACGTTGCCGGTGGGCGAGGTGCAGCAGACCGTCAGCGTTTCCGGTTCTGCGCCTACTATACAGACCCAAACTTCTGATATCGGCTCGGTGGTGACCACGCGCCAGGTGTTAAGTTTGCCTCTGATTCAGGGCGGCGTCTCGGCGATGCGATCGCCTGAGGCTTTCGTTTTTCTGGCTCCCGGAACCGTAGGCCCTGGAACGGCGAATGGGGCGCCGACATCGAGCGGCGTCTTTGAATCCAAAATCACCGGCGGCCAGAACTATGGGACCGAAATTATTCTGGATGGGGCGGATATGGAGCGTTCTGAGAATGGCTCCTCCTTTGACGAGACGGCCCCTTCGGTTGAGGCCATCCAGGAATTCAAGGTCTTGACTTCAACGCTGCCGGCGCAATATGGGCGGACAACGGGCGGCATCGAAATCTTCGACATGAAATCCGGCACCAATCAGTTTCATGGCGACGCCTACGACCTGATCCGCAACACCGCGCTGGACGCCAACAACTGGTTCAATAACGCGGTGGGAGCGCCGCGGACTCCGGACAAGAGCAACGATTACGGCTTCACCTTCGGCGGGCCGGTCTGGATTCCCAAGGTTTACAATGGCCGGAACAAGACCTTTTTCTTCTTCTCGTGGGAACAATTCCGCCAGACGACCGGCGGCTCTGTGATCGACACGCTCCCCACAACCGCGTTTCGTTCAGGAGATTTCTCATCAATCCTCGGCGGGCCGATTACCCAAAACGGCTCCCCGGTGATCAATCCCTGCACCGGCCAGCCGATCCTGCATAATCAGATTTTTGACCCTACGACAACGCGTCTCGTAGGCAGTCAGGAATGCCGCAGCCCGTTTTTGAACAACATGATTCCGAGCGGCAGTTTCAACGGCGTTTCAACCAAAGTCCTGAGCTATATCCCCAGCCCGCAAAACGGCAACCCGACGGAGAACTTTGTCTATAATTCTTCCTTTCCTGTCACCAACACCCCCTATTCCATTAAAATTGATGAGAATATCTCGGACCGGAATCACCTTTCGGGATTGTACGCCTATCGCCAGAACAACCGCCTCTATTCGTGCATCCCGGCATTGCCGCTTCCCATCAGCAACGGGTGCCAGGATCAGGTGTTCACGACTCATTACATCCGCCTCAACGAAGACTACACCATCACGCCCACTCTTCTGAACCATTTGACGCTCGGATACAACCGCACCAACAGTTACAACGTTGCTGGAACCATACCTCATCACGTCAATTACGATCAGGTGCTGGGCATTTCGGGCAACCCGGGCACCTCCTATCTTTTCCCCTCGTTCGGATTCGGGGATAGCGGCATTACCTCGATTGGCTTTGGAGTGAATAACATCACGATCGATAACGGCTTGCGGGCAACCGACACGGTAAGTTGGGTTCATGGGAACCACACGGTGACCGCAGGCTTTTACACCGGGCATCAGCAGTTTACGCCCGGAACAGACAGCAACACCGCCGGAACCTTCAATTTTGCGCGATCGGAAACAGCCGTGTTGCCCACGCTCACCAGCCAGACCGGCAACGGATTCGCCAGCTTCCTTTTGGGCGAAGTGGATAATTCAAGCATCAATTACGTCCCCAATATCGTTCGTTACGATTCAGCCTATTTTGCCGCGTTCGCCCAGGATGATTGGAAAGTCACGCCCCATTTTGTGCTCAACCTGGGTCTGCGCTGGGACTATGAAACGCCTCGCTATGAAGTGAAAAACCGGATCTCCAGCTTCGATGCGCATATCCCGAATCCGGGCGCCGGCGGGCGGCTGGGCGCGCTTGGCTTTGCGGGCTTTGGTCCGGGACGAATCAATGCCCGAAACTTCGCCGGCACTTATATGAAGGATTGGGGGCCGCGAGTGGGATTTGCCTGGTCGCCCTCTTTTCTGGGCGGGCGCGATAAAACAGTCGTGCGGGGCGGCTACGGCATTTACTACGGCTCTCTGGTCTATGCTGAGTTTGGGGCCGATTTGCAGGACGGCTTCAATACACAGCCGAGCTTCATCACCCCGAACGGCTTCGATCCCATCTTCAATCTCTCGAGCGGAATCCCGTCGTTCCCATTGCCTCCATTCATCGACCCTTCGCTGGATAATAACGGTTCCCCGACTTACCTGGACCCCACGGACTCGCGTCCCGCCATGACGCAAAACTGGAGTCTCGAAGTGCAGAGGGAACTGGCCCCCGACCTGATTCTCAATGTGGGTTATGTGGGGGAACATGCAATCCGCCTGCGCTCCCAGCTCCGCTACATCAACGATCTGAATCCGAGCTACTTCGGCATGGGTAATCTGCTTGCGCAAAGCTACAACTCGCCGGCCGCTGTGGCTGCAGGAATTCAAGCCCCCTACCCGGGCTTCAACGGGACCGTGGCGCAGGCGCTCCGGCCCTATCCACAGTATTTCTACGTCAACAGCGACTGCTGCCTGGAGAATCTGGGACAGTCGGACTTCAACGCTCTGGAAGTTCAGCTCGAGCGCCGTTTTCGCAATGGGTTGAATTTGATGGCCTCCTACACGTGGTCCCAAACGCTCACGGATGCCGATAGCGCATTGCCGGTGTTCGCCACCTTTGCGGGCGGGGGAAGCGTGCAGGATCCTTTCAATCACAAAGATGAAAAAAGCATCAGCAATCAGGACATCCCGCAGAATTTCGTCCTGAGTTACATTTATCAGCTTCCGGTGGGCAAGGGAAAAAAATTCCTGAACCGGGGCGGTGTGGTCAATCAGATTTTCGGAGGATGGGAGATTGGAGGCGTCCAACGCTATATGAGCGGGCAACCGTTCGGTTTTGGCTGCGCGCAGGGCATTCCCGGCGAAGACAATTGTATTCGCTTCAATCAGGTTCCCGGGCAGCCGCTCTTGAGCGCGGCTGCGCGTAACGGCAGCTTCAATCCCTTCGCTACTGGGATCGGTCCGGATGGGAATCCCAACAACTCCTATTTCAATCGGGCGTTTTTCCAGGATCCCAATCCACCGGGCGGGCCACCTCCAGGCACACCCTACAAATACGGCGATATGGCCCGCCTGATCGATGTCGCCAGGACTCCGCCCTGGATGCAAGAAGACTTCAGCATTATCAAGTACTTTCCCTTGAATGAACGAATGAACCTTGAGTTCAAATTTGATCTGATTAACGCCTTCAACCGGCACGTCTGGAACCGGCCTGACACGACGCTGACCGACCCCACGTTTGGCGTCATCAATAACACGATTGACGGTCCTCGCGTCGGCCAGTTTGAGCTTAAGTTTCTCTTCTGACGGCATTCCTCTTCCCAGGGCCTGCAAGAACTCCGGAAACTTGCAGGCCTTTTGCTAACATGGGGATCATGATGGGCCGCTTCGTTGGGCGAGAGATGCTGCTGATGGGGCTGCTTGTTTTTCTTGCCGCGCAGCCTGCCGCATCCTCGCAGTCAACGGGTTCATCGAGGGCCACAGCCTACTCTCTCCTGAAGAAGGCGGCGACTCAGATCTCTGCCGGCCGGCTGTCCCAAGCCGAAGCCACGCTGGAAAACCTGCTGCAAGCCGATTCCTCCGATTTCCAGGCTATCAATCTGTTGGGTGTGATCCGGGCGAAACAGGGTCGGAACAAGGAGGCGGAAAAGCTGTTTGATGAGGCCGTACGCGGCAACCCTCGTATTACCGGCGCCCATGTTAATCTGGGGCTGCTCTATCTTGAAACGAACCGGCCGCAACAGGCCGCCAGCCAGCTTAAAGAGGCTCTTCAGCTTGAACCGCACCGGCCTGACATCATGGCTGACCTGGCGCGGGCGTTGCAGCTCGAAGCGGCAGGTTACGCAAAGGCAGGCGATTTCAAAACAGCGTTGCCGCTGCTTCTTCAGGCGCGAAGCCTGGAGCCTGAAAACGTCTCTCTTCTTTTTGAGATAGGCATGGCGCAAACGAGGTTGAGCCTGTACGAGGACGCCGCAAAGTCATTCAGCGCGGCGCTCAAGCTGAGGCCGGCGGATGCGGCTGTTGTCCTGGCCCTGGCGCGCGCCGAGATGGCCGCAAAGCGCTACGATCTTGCGGAACAGAGCCTGCAAGCCTATCTGCGTCTTCGTCCGGACGATGCCGCCGCCCACTACGATTCCGGTTACGCGCTGAGGTTGCTGCAAAGGAATCAGGAAGCGCGGCAGGAGTTTAAACGGGCGCTTCAGCTTGAACCGGGACAAACGGAGTCCATTTACGAGCTCGGCATCCTCGATTTAGAGGAGGGCCAAATGAGCCGGGCTGCCGCGAGATTCTCTCAGGTGCTTGCTCGAAGCCCGGATCATCTCGGCGCGCAGCTCTCCTTAGCCCAGGTTGATTACGATCGCAAACAATATGCCTCGGCGAAGACTCTGCTTGAGCGCGTCGTTCATCAAGCGCCTTCCAACTATAAAGCGCATTATTATCTGGGGCTCTGCGAGGCCCGCCTCGGGGACAAAGCTTCGTCCGAACGCGAACTGGCTCTGGCTGTCGCTCTCGAGCGTCGCGCTGACGAATCGCAGCGCGTGGCAAGCGGGCTGCAAGACGCCAGGCCAGGCCGCGCGGGGAAGAATGAGGATTCGCCGCCTCATCGCCGCTGATGTCCGCAGGTGAAGCAGTCTGAGAGCAAGATGGCTTGACTCAAGGTGGGCAGGCATCCTCGAGCCCATCAAGCCAGCCCACAGGGCCTGTGGGATAATGAGTTCTCTTGAATGCAACTCACACGCCGCAAGTTTATGTCCTCTCTGGGAGCGGCCGCCCTGCCGGTTGGCCTTCAAAGAGCTTTCAGCCTGCCCCTCAATGGTCCTGTAATACCAGGCCGCTTCATCGACGCTGCGCGCTCGCTGGGCGTGAATTTCACCCACCAGTCATCCCCGACCAGCATGAAATATCTGCTCGAGAGCATGGGCTCCGGCGCGGCGCTTTTTGACTATGATAACGATGGCCGTCTCGATATTTTCTTTGCAAACGGCGCGCTGATCACGGATCCAATGCCCCGACTGGCTATGCCGCGCAAGGTGAGCCCTGCATTCTGGAACCGCCTGTTTCACCAGAAGAGCGACGGCGCTTTCGAAGACGTAACTGAAAAGGCCGGGCTTTGTGGAACGGGTTACTGCACGGGCGTGGCTGTGGGCGATTATGACAACGACGGCTACGCTGATCTGTACGTCACAGCCTACGGGAGAAACGCGCTCTATCACAATAATGGCGACGGATCGTTTACAGACGCGACGGAATTGGCCGGGGTTGCCGGCGAAGGCTGGTCAACCAGCGCGGCGTGGCTGGATTATGACAGTGACGGACGGCTGGACCTGATTGTAACCCGCTACGTCAGATGGGATTTTTCCGATGTTTATTGCGGTCGAAAGCTACCGGGCTATCGGACCTATTGCTATCCTGATGTATTTCAACCCACCACCGTATTGCTTTACCACAACGAGGGCAACGGTAAATTCACAGAAGTTTCAGAGAAAGCAGGCCTGACGCGGAAGGGAAATGGCTTGGGTGTGGCCGTCGTGGATTATGACCGTGATGGGCGGATCGACATTTTCGTTGCCAACGATTCCGTCGCCCAGTCCTTGTATCATAACAAGGGCGATGGAACCTTTGAAGAAACGGCTCTGGTCGCGGGCTGCGGGCTCGACAGTAACGGCAACACTTTTGCCGGGATGGGCGCTGACTTCGGAGACTATAACAACGATGGATGGCCGGATCTGATTGTGACGGATCTTGCCAACCAGATGTATGCCTTTTTTTCAAACAGCGATGGAACCTTCGATTACGCAACCACGGAGAGCGGTCTGGGCCCGATTACGCTGCGCCATTCCGGATGGGGCGTGAAGTTTTTCGATTATGATAATGACGGCTGGCAGGATCTGATCGTGGCGCAGGGACACGTGCTCGATAAGGTCCGGCTCTATTATCCTGAACTTCACTATCGGGAGCCGCCTCTGTTGGTGAGGAATACTGGCGGGCGCTTTGTAGACGTTTCAGCTCAGTCTGGAGCTGCTTTCGGGAAGCCCCAGGTGGGTCGGGGGCTGGCCGTGGGAGACATCAACAATGACGGCAAGCTGGACGTTGTGATCAGCGCAAATAACGGCGCGGCCTGCGTGTTAATGAATGAGACCCCTGCTTCCAATCACTGGCTCTCGATTAAACTGAGAGGGATGCGGAGCAACCGTGACGGAATCGGCGCTCGCATTAAAGTTTCAACCGACGCCGGAGACCGATTCGCCACTGTTTCAACGGCGGGAAGCTACCTCTCGGCCAGCGACCGCCGCGCTCATTTCGGGCTGGGACCGAGCGCTGAACCGGTGACGGTTCAAGTGATCTGGCCGAGCGGCTGCGTTCAGACGGTAAAGCGCGTTGCGCCGGATCAGGAAATTGAGATCCGCGAAGCGGAGCCGGGGCAATCATGAGGATTCCTCTCCTTTTAGACCGTCGCTCGCTTCTGACTTTCCCCATCACGGTCTGGTTCCTGTGCGCCCTGGCGCTGGGGATTAGCAGCGGCGTCGCCGCTCAGACGGCTACATTTGACGAAGGCATGGCGCTGTTCAATCAACATCGCTGGAGCGAGGCGGCCTCGGTATTCGAAAAGGTTGAAGCCCGACAGCCGGGGCGGACGGACGCTCTGCTCTACCTGGGCAAGTCGCTGATCAACATGAACCGTTTCCTGGAGGCCGATGCAGCCCTGAGCAAGTATGTGGCCGCGCATGCTCGCTCGGATGACGCAATCTCATTGCTGGCCTTCTGCCGGTTTCGTGAAGACAAGCCGAGAGATTCCCTGCGGCTCTTCACCCGCGCCGCAGCCATCCAGACCCCGGAAGCGGACGATTTCAAAATTGTCGCGCTTGATTATGCCTTGCTCGGCGATTATCGTGATGCTGCCAAATATCTGTTGATTGCCTTGCAGTTACAGCCCCGCAATATCGAAGCTCGATACCATCTGGGCCGCATACGATTCCAACAATCGCGGTATGATGACGCGATCGCCGCGTTCAGCGAAGTCCTCAAGGAAGATCCGAAAAACGTGAAAGCTGAAAATAATCTTGGGCTTTGTTTCGAAGCGAAAGGCGAAATCAACCAGGCGCTTCTCGCCTACCAGCAGGCCATCAAGCTTGATCGAGGGGAGAACCGTCCAAGCGCGCAACCTTACCTTAATCTGGGCAGATTACTGACTCAAATGGGCAAGCCCGAGCAGGCTCTTCCCAGTCTGCTGAAGGGCGAGCAGATAAATCCACAACTGCCCGAAATCCATTATGAGTTGGCAAAAGCCTATGTGCGGCTTGGGAAGCTCCATGACTCAGAAGCGGAATTAAAGACCGCCATCAGGCTGCGGCCCAATTATTCCGCCGCACATTACGAGCTTGGCATGGTCTATCGTCAGCTTGGCCAAGACGATCTTGCCAGCGCCGAACTGCGCAAGGTCGGAGCGCAGTTCTGGAAGTCGCAATAATAAAGTGGCGTCAGAAAGACGCATCTCAAGCGTTGGATTCAGAGAGTTTCATCCCTCAGTTTGAATTGCCAAATCACTAACGCAACTGTTAGATTTTAAGGAACGCGCCTGTAGCTCAGTTGGATAGAGCGGCAGACTTCGAATCTGTAGGTCGGGGGTTCGAGTCCCTCCAGGCGCGCCATTCATTACAAAGGACTTACACGCAATCACTGATTTTCAATTGGCGGTTAGGTGCTACGCTAGTGCTACGCTGAGAAATGTTTTCCACAGGCTTGGGGACATCAGCTTTTCGGGCATCCTCGCCCGCGAGCTGCGTTCTATTCCAGGACACTCCATGACCAGAACCGTCCAGGTTCGCCTTGGGAACGGTCACGATGGCTGGGTAATGGGGGGGAGGGGAAAAATTCCCTGCCCGAAGCGATGGAATCGCTGGAAAGGCCGTTTCCGCTTTATGGCGGGGCATTCTACGCATTCATCCTGCTACAATGAGCCATGCTCCCGCGTTTCCAACCCGGCGTTTGCAAAGCCTGCCAGTTACCGGCTTCCGATCTGGCGGAATTGACGGAATGGCGCGTGCGTCATCGCAAGCTCGCCAAAGGAATGCTGCGGGCTGTTGGGTTGCGCAAGCAAACCTGGTACAGGCACTTTCACCGGCAGTGCAAGGGCCGCTTTCCGTACTGGAAGCCTGAAGAATGGCAGCGGCGGCGTGAGCAAGGGCGGCGCATTGCAGCTTTGGGCTGGAAGCCCGGGCAGAGCGGCGGTGGAAACCGCAAGGGGCATCCTGACAAGCGGCCCCGCCGGAAGCCGTCTGGCATCAAGGCCGCGATCATTGCCGAGCGGCAGGAACGGGCCGAGCGGCTTGAGCGTACGCGCCAAGCCGCGATTCTTGAGCAAGAGGAACGGATGGAGCGGGCCGCGCCTCTGAATCGCGCTTTGTTCTGACTGCCGGTGTGGATTTTGCGATTCGTAATCGGATGCTAATACGAATCGCCCAGCAAGGGAAGTTATTTTTTTAGAGTGTCATGGTGAGTGGGTTTCCGCAAACTTCAACCATCAATTTAACTGTTTCACTTTTCCACAATCCAAAGGTGGCCACGTGTGAGTGTGTAGTTGGCCACCTTTGACCATCATAATGAAAACAAGGTGGATAGCAGTCATGAAAACTCAAAGATGGCCAACCATCAATGTGTGGACACCTTCGGGATCATCCCCGCATGAAAGGGTATCGAACTGAGCGGGCTTCCGTACTCGGATACCCTGTCAAACTGAGCGGGTATTAAGTCAACCGGCTGGATTTTACGATTCGTAAAATTGGAGCCTGAACCGCGCCCGCCAGGGGTCTTGCAAACTCAATGCCCTGTCAGTCCGGCGATGATTCCCGCGATCACGATTCCTGCAATCGCCAGGGCCACGGCAAGGATCACGTCATGCGCCACGCGCCGCCATCCTGTCAGCCTGCCTGCCGCTTCATGGAACGGCATGCCGGTATGCCAGCCCTCTTGTGACGTAGCGAAGATCCCTGTGCCTGGAATACCCACGGTCCGGCGAATGCCCGATCTCGCGACCGTCAGATGCGCGCCACGGACTCCAAGGCTCAACGACGGGCCATGCTTTGCGAGATTGAGCGAGACGCCCGGCGCGATACGAACGCGGCGGAACAGACGCACATAAGCCATGAGTCATCTCCCCAATTCTGGATGATCATCTTCGGCATTTTCACGAAGGTGATCACATCAATCGGTGTCCCATCGCTCGCTCAAAAATCCGGCGGGTCATTGCCTGCCGGTCTGACACCGTGGCAAG
>DATGKJ010000295.1:0-5542 GCA_035294685.1 Terriglobia bacterium
GGGTCCCGACGAATTGCCGCTCCGGGAGTTCGACAGCGCGTACTTTGTGCAGGATGATTTCCGCTTTCGCCCAAGCTTCACGCTGAGCGCAGGCGTGCGATACGAGCGTTTCAGCCAGCCCATCAACGGCATTCACAAGCTGAACGCTGCCGCTCCCCTGATCAAGCCCGACAATCTGGATTTCAGCCCCCACCTGGGTTTTGCCTGGGCGCCCGGAATCGGAAGAAAGACCGTCATTCGCGGCGGGGCCACATTGCTTTACAATGCCATGCCGCTGAACATTCCATTGCTCATCTGGCAGAGCGGGCCGATTTCGCCCCTGATTTCCACCATCACCGCGGCAGGCGCGCAGCTTGACGGCATCAAGACGGCAGTGCCCACGAGCGGCGTGTATCCCAATCCTCCGCTGACGCTTAGCGACCTGAACGCGAAGGTTCGCGGATGCAGCGCCTTCCTGGACCGCATCACTCCGGGATCAATCCCCTTGCTCGATTGCGCTTCCCAGAATACAGTGGCGAGCAACCTGGTGGCGCCGCGCATTCAGAGCTATTCGCTTGGAATTCAGCGCGAATTGGGGCCGAATGCCATGCTCGAGATCGACTACGTTGGGAACCGGGGAATGAAACTCTACCAGCGCGTGGATGAGAATCCCTTCTCAGGGTGGAATCAGAGTTGCCTGGCGGCGTCGGGCTTGAACTTCAATTGCCTGGGGCATCGTCTGAACGATGCTCGGGGCGACATCACGGCGGTCACTAACGGCGGGATTTCCACATTCAATGCCCTCGAAGCGCGCCTCACCTCAAGAACCCTTCATTCTCCCCTGGGCGCAATGAACCTGACGGCTTCCTACACGTGGAGCCATATGATGGATGACGCCAGCGAGATTTTTGGCCCCGGAATTCGCTTCATCGAAGGAGACTTTGTTGGTTCGCTCCTGTCGCCTGAAACTCAGACTACGGTCGAGGCGATTACGCCGTTCCCTCAGAATTCAAACGACCTGAAAGCTGAGATGGGAAATTCATCTTTTGATCGGCGGCATCGGCTGTCGGTGGGTGAGGATTGGGCATTTCCCTCGCCGAAAAATCGGGCCGCAGCCTTTTTTATGGGAGGCTGGCATCTGAGCGGCGTGGCCACTTATCAAAGCGGGCAGCCTTTTACAGTGCTCAATGGCGTCCCGCTGGGCCCGTGCGGGGATGCAAATGGCGACGGAATTCTCACCAACGATCGGCCTGATATCGGCAATCCTCACGCTCCCATCTCGAGCGTCGCTCTGATTGATGACACAGCGTGCCTTTCCACTGACCCCGCCAAACAGACCCAATATCCCGGCCACCCCTCTTCCACGGGTTACATCGATCTTTCAGGGAATCCAATTAACCCGCAGAATGCGCACTTCGTTCAGGTTCCGCTGGGAACGCCAGGCGGCAACGCCGGCCGCAATATTCTCTTTGGGCCTCGTATTGTTGATTTCGATCTTGCGATCCTTAAGGATTTTCATTGGGGAGAAAGCCGCACCATCGAATTGCGATGGGAAGTCTACGACGTGTTCAACCGGTCCAACCCGGGCTTCCTGCTGGGGAACGTCTTCGCCTCCGAAGCTCAACCGACTCCCGGTTTTGCCTTTTCACCCAGAGCTACCGCCGCCGGCATCACAGGGGTGATTCCCGAAAATACCATCGATGCGCTGAACGCTCAGAACCGCCATGACTTTCTTACCCAGAACTATATGAATACTGGCAATCGAACCATGCAATTCGGCATTCACATTATTTTTTGACACACTTTGAAACCGCGATAGACAAGCGACTCAGGCCTGCCGAACGGCTGCGTGCTGCAACACAGCATCACTTACGCAACTGCCCCGCGGGAAGCACCGTCAAGAGTGATGGAGGTTGGGTGATATACTTTTCAATGCGAGCGTAAAGCACGCGAGCCGATCCCATAAGGTTTCATAGCGGAACATGAGTTTCCGGGCAAGCAACGCAATATTCCTTCTTATTTTTTTGATCGCTTCGTTTTTCTCAATTTCGCTCCGTGCCAGCCAGAGTCCCAGCGCCGAAGCAAAACTGCAAACACTATACAGCCAGGCGCAGCGGGCGCAGAGTCGTCACGACTATGAAGAAGCAGCCCGGGATTATGCCGGCATCCTGAAGCTCCAACCCCGCCTGCCTGAAATCCGCGCGAACCTCGGCATCATGGATCATCTCCTGGGCCGGTACAGCGAGGCAGTCCAGAATTTTCAGAAAGCTCTCCGTGAGAAGCCGGATCTCCTATCGGCAAATCTTTTTCTCGGCATCGATCTTCTTCAGCTTCATCACGCGCAGGAGGCGCTGCCGTTTCTTGCCCGAGCGGAAGAAGCTTCTCCCCGGAATATTCAAGTGAACCTGAGCCTTGCGCGAGCATATGCCGACTTGCGTGAATTCGACGAAGCCAATGAGTATTATGACCGCGCAGCGGCCATCGACCCGCAGAATGCCGCCGCCGTTTATGGCTTGGGCATCACCTACATGAGCCTTCAGCAGTCCGCGGTGGAGCGGCTAGCCCAGACCGGAAAGAGATCCGTTTATGGACGAATGCTGCTAGCCGACTCTTTTGCGAATGAGGGCCGGTTGAACGATTCCATTCGCGTTTTGCAAGGTCTTTTGAAAGCTTTTCCTGATTTCCCAGGTGTTCACACCGCTTTGGGTTTTGACGAGGCGCAACAAGGTGATCTGCGGAAGTCGGAAGGTGAATTTCAAATCGAACTCCGAGTGCGCCCTGGATATTTACCAGCGCGTCTCGGACTTGCCCGTGTGGCTCTCTCCGAAGGAAATCCCCAGGCGGCAGCAGCGGCCTTGGAACGAGCGTGGCAGGCGGATTTAGGCTTCGTCCAGGCTAACATTGCGAGCATTCTTTCATCGCCGGACCTCCAGGAAGCCGCTGCGTTGAGGGCCCGGCTGGCGACGCTCACTCAAAGTCTTCCAGCTTCTCGTCTGAGAGACTTTCTGAATCACTTTCTCGCCAGGTCGCCAGAACAGGCGACAACTCTGACTTCGCAGGTTCCAAACGCTTTCGCTCAACCCCCAAGCCGCGCTGCTTCAGCTCGCTATCACGGTGCGCAGGATGCACAAAGACTCTTTGCAGATGGTCATTACACCGCGTGTGCGGAGAGCTTGCAGGGATCAAAAAAACCTCTGGGGCGCAGTCAGGTTGCTTTGCTCGCAGAGTGCAGCTACTACGCGGGCCGTTACCGAGACAGTTTCCTGGCGGCGGGCGAATTGCTACATCGCGAGCCTGCCGATAAAGAGGCGTTATATTGGCGGGCAAAGTCGTGCAAAAAGCTGGCCCTGCAAAGCCTCACGACGATGGGCATTGCTCACCCGAACTCTTATCGAGTCCACCTGCTTCTCGGCCAGGCGTACCTGAATATGAACCGATACCAACAGGCCGAAGGCGAATATGCGATGGCGTTAGCGATGCAGCCCAGGGATTTGGCGGGCCACATTGGCCTCGCCACAGCTTACTGGAAAGATATGAAGTTTGACGCAGCGCTTCCGCACTTGAAAGCCGCGTTGTCTGAGAACCCGTCCGATCCCGATGCAAGCTACATTTTGGGTGAGATTCTCATCGAGCGTCATCAGTATTCCGAAGCCGAGCCCTACCTGGTCGTGGCTGCGCGCGGCGCAGGGGATCGCGCTCTTTTGGCGCGAGCATTGCTCAGCAAGGTTGACGCTTTCCAGGGAAAGACTCGGGAAGCCATCGCAGAGTTGAAACAGGCGCTGAGCGTCGATCACGACGGAAGCCTGCATTTTCAGCTCTACCAGCTTTATCACAAGCAGGGAGATACACGCGCTGCCCAGGCGGCGCTTGCTGAGTCTCAGGCCATCCGTGCGCAGTCTGAGCAAAGCGCTCAGGATGAGATTCAGGTCCATCAGTAATCCAGCAAGGCTCGTGGCCTGGCAAGAAGCTCTTTAACAGATTGCTGAAAAACGTTCCGAAGCTGAGTCATTCCGAGCTCTTCGCCGGCCATTCTGAGCGGTAGCGAAGAATCCCTGTCTTATGGGCACGCGAATCACATTACTTATCGTGCTAGCGAGCAGCCTCGCGGCGCCGCGCGCCTGGGTGCGGCTTGCTGGCGCAGACGGACAGCAAACCCCAAATTCCAGCGCAGATGCGCGTGTGCAGGAGTTTTTTGACGAAGGGAGCCGCAGCTTTGCGAAAGGGGATTATGCAGATGCAGCCCGGAAATTTCAGCAAGCGCTCGCCATCGAGCCGGATTCGCCTCAACTCCTCAGCAACCTGGGCATCACCTTGCACATGGAAGGCCAGCCTGAACAGGCTGTTCGCGTGCTTCGCCAGGCTTTGGCGCGAGACCCGAATTTGCTGCCCGCAAATCTGATCCTCGGCCTGGATCTGGTGAAGTTAGGAAAGCCTGAACAGGCCGTCGCGCCACTGAAGAATGCGCTGGCGCGCGCTCCCTCCAATCGCGATGCACAACTCGGATTGGCCAGCGCTTACTTTGCCTTGCATCAGTTTAGTGAGGCGGCTGACCTTTACCGGGAAGCCGTCAGGCTTCGGCCCAAGGATGCCGATGCGTGGTACGGCATGGGAATCTGCTTCGAGCATCTGGCTGAAAATACCGCTCGCATCATGGCTCATCAGGCGCCCGATTCGCCTTACTATCATCGGTTAATCGGTGAATTTCTGCTGCGAGAAGGAACCGAACTGGATGCGGCTCAGGCTTTTCGGCAGGCTCTTACGGCCTCTCACGGCGATGACGATCTGGGGTTGCGCGCCGCCCTGGGATTCACTTTGGCGCGACTCGGACAAAGCGCTGAGGCTGAGCGCGACTTCAATGCGGAATTGAAGCTTCATCCAGGCAGCCTGCAAGCCCGGATGGGTCTTGCCGCAGTGGATTATCTGAAAGGAGAGAACAAACAGGCCGCCGAACAATTGTGCGAGGTATACGATACCGACCCTGCATTCTATGAATCTCAGCTTAGCCTGCTGGCTTCGGCATTAAGCTCCACAGACGTCAAAAACCTCTTTCCGCATCGCCAGCCAGATGCGCGCCACTCGCGTTGCGCTGCGGCCATTGAATTACTTCAGAAAGAATTGACCGCTCCCGAGACTATTTCGACCAATCGCATAAGCTTTGACCTTCACTCTGAAACCAGCGGGCAGGATCGTGTAGCACCGGCCATGCTCGCGGCTGCGCAGAGCGCGCGAAATTCCGGTCATTACACGCAATGCGCGGATTCTCTAGCAGGCTCTCCCCTTTCGCATGCGCAAGACGCTCTGCTGCTGGCGCAGTGCGCCTGCCTTTCAGGACGCTTCCTGGTCGCGCTCCGGGCGGCGCACCATGCTTTGACGATCGAACCACAAAGAGCCGCTGCGCTCTACTGGGAGGCGGAGTCTGCACAGCGGCTGGCCCAAGCCGCCTTTGCGCGCGCCGTCACGCTTGATCCTCATTCCTGGCAGGGTCATATTCTGCTCGGAGATATCTACCGGCAGCGTAAACAATGGAAGCTTGCGATTTCAAACTATCAGGAGGCTGCCCGGC
>DATGKJ010000296.1:0-2618 GCA_035294685.1 Terriglobia bacterium
GCCCATTTCGAATGGCCAGACATAAACCCCAAAACCCTTTCTTGATATAGGCTGATCTGCGTGACGCCTTGATCCGCTCGGAACCAACCGCCCTGCCCGCCCAAGGCGATTCTCCCTCGATCTTCAAATGCTATCATAACCCCCTACTCACGCGCTATCCAGTCTCTGACGCGGCAGGCCAAGCCGCTGCACCCTCCGAAGCCCTCCCAAGGTCGATCCGCTGCTGAAAATTACAGAAGGAACATTGACCGTAAACGTTTTTTTCGGCTCTTCATACGACTCTTAGTGTAAGATTGCCCTTTCAACGGAGAATCGCTTAACAGGAGAACCCATGACTTACGCTGAGAATTGTCTGGAAGGTAAGGTCATTCTCATCACTGGCGGTATGGGAGCCATCGGAAAGGTCGTGGTCGGTGAATTGCTCGCCCACTCTGCCAAGGTTGTTGTCAACGATCTGATGTCTGCGCAGGAGGCTCAAAAGCTTGCTCAAGAAGCCCGATGGCCCGCCGGGCGCTTCCTTTACCTCCAGGCGGATGTCACCCGGCGGTTCGAGTGCCAGGAACTGGTGGGCAAGGCAGTCAAACATTTTCAGCGGCTCGACGTCGCGCTCTGCCATGCCGGCATGGCGCAATCCTGCCCGATCCTGAACTATTCAGAAGAAGATTGGGACAGGATTCTGGACCTCAATCTGAAAAGCGCCTTTATGGTGGCGCAAGCATCGGCGCAGGTCATGATTCAGCAAGGGATTAAAGGCAAAATCATCTTCACTTCCTCGTGGGTTCAGGACGTGCCCTGGCCCGATATTACTCCCTATAACGTCAGCAAGAGCGGGATGAAGATGCTGATGCGAGGCATGGCGCGCGAACTGGCGACACACGGAATCCGCGTGAATTCGATTGCGCCCGGGATCGTGGCGGTCGGCATGGCGAAACGCCAGTGGGATACTGAGCCGGATTATCGAAACCGGGCGCAGAAGGCTATTCCGTTGGGTTATATGCAGCCGCCGGAATCAGTGGCTGACGCCTTCCTATTCCTGTGCTCGGATGCCTCCGATTACATCACGGGAACGACGCTGCTGGTGGATGGCGGCTGCAGCCTGTACCCGATGGATTGAACGTGCACGACCTCGATTTGCTGCATGCGCCGCCCGCAAAACTCCTCAGGGGGCGTCACGGCTGGTAACGCCAGCAGGGGCGCACAGCATGCGCTCTGGGGCGGACGCCGTCCGCCCCTACGTTCACTGGAAGAACAAGGCGGCGAAGATCTTGAACGAGCGGTCAACTATCAGCATTCAGCTTTTCGAGCTTTCTTGCCAAAAGCTGATCGCCGTCTGCTGAAAGCTATAGTCATACACGGATTCTTCTTCCGCCTCGCGGAGTTTATCCCGAGTGAAATACAGGGATTCTTCGCTACGCTCGGAATGACAAATGAGAGCGCCAGAATGACAACCGAAGGGCTCAGCGGCAGGGTGACAAGGATCTGAGATTTGGCCGGACTCATTCCCTGGGAAGACAGATGTGAAAGCGGGAGCGAGCAAGCTGGTTTGCCTCCCGCCTCTCTTCGCCCTATAATTCATAGTAGGCGTTAAGCTCTCGCGGAGATTTTATGTACCGATTATTTCGCGGTGGTAGCCGCAAAACTTTGATGAAGTATCTGTTGATTTTCTTCCTGGGGATTGTGTCGATCGGCATGGTTCTGACGCTGGCGCCGATCCCCGGCGGCGATACCACCACTCAGGCCAATGTTTTAGCCTCTCTCAGTGGAAAAAATATCACCATTCAGGACGTTCAGCGCGCTATTAACAATCAATTGCGGACGGTCGGAAACGATCCCAAGACGCTCAGCCGCCTTGCCCAGTCAGCGCTCGATCAAATGATTCTGCAAGACGCGCTCATTACCCAGGCGCATAAGATGGGCCTGACCGTTTCGGACTCTGAACTCGTGGCCTCGCTGCGCCAGATTCCCTATCTCTACCAGAACGGCCAGTTCATCGGCATGGCGGAATACGAAAACCTGATCCAGCAGGAAACCGGCATGGCGGTGCCGCAATTTGAATCTCAGATGCGCAACACCATTCTGATCCGCAAGCTGCGCGAGACCGTCACCGATGACGTCCAGGTGACTCCCGAAGAGGTGCATGAAGCGTTCCTCCGTCGCAACGAAAAGGCCAAGATCAACTACGTCGTCTTTGAACCGAACCAGTTTGTCAACGCCGTCAAAGTGACGCCGCAAGCGCTTGAGACCTACTTTCTTCAGAATCGGCTGCGCTATAAGATGCCGGAGCAGCGCAAGGTGAAATACGTTTTAATTCCGCCGGATAAGGTTCGTTCGCAGGTGAAGATTACCGACGCAGACCTCGAACAGTACTACAACCAGCACCTCTCTGAATACCGGGTTCCCGACCGCGTCAAAGTGGCGCACATCCTCTTCAAGACCACCGGCGAGACCCCTCAGCAGGAAGCTCAGACTCGTGAGACCGCGCAGAAGGTCTTGAACGAGATCAAGAGCGGAGCCAACTTCGCAGACATGGCCAAGAAGTACTCCCAGGATACCGGCAGCGCGGCAAATGGCGGTGAGATTGGCTGGATTGAACGAGGGCAAACCGTAAAAGCCTTTGA
>DATGKJ010000297.1:0-4753 GCA_035294685.1 Terriglobia bacterium
TGGCTCCGAATTGATTTTGCTTCAGCGGGTTAACATCAGGTAGGAATGGGTTCCTCGCATCTAGCGCATCATTGCGGAAGAAATCCCACGCCGCACCGTGAAACTGGTTTGTTCCGCTCTTGGTAACAACATTCACGTAGCCACCCAGCGCTCCTCCGTACTCGACCGAGTCAGAGTGGGACACCACCTTAAATTCCTGAATATCATCGATGACCGGCGCGATAGAAATCCCACCCGAAAAGTTGGAACTATTGTTTGTTCCGTCCAAAAGCCACATGGTCGATTGCGGGTCTTGCCCATTGAGTGAAGGTACAATGTAGGTGCCGGACTGAGGATTGCCCCAACTTCCCGCGGTGGAGGGTGCCGCCACGCCCGCCGTCAAAGTCAGCAACTGGGTAAAGTTCCGCCCATTGAGTGGCAAGTCATTGACGAGATGCTCGCCGATAACTTCTCCCAATGAAGACGAAGTGGTCTGAAGGGCGACCGCAGGAGCGGTGACCGTCACGGAGGTTTTAGTTTGCCCAACTGTCAATTGGACGTCACGTGCATTGGTTTGCGCAACCTGCACCAGAATGTTGGTTTCTTCAAATGTCTGGAAGCCTGTCGCCCTAACGGTGATTTTGTATAGCCCAGGAATTAACCCTCGAAATACATAGCTCCCTGCTTGATTCGTAGTACTCACCGTTGTGACACCTGTTTGCTGGTTGGCAAGAGTTACCATCGCGTGAGGGATAGCAGCTCCGGAGCTATCTGTAACCGTTCCCGCAATCGCGCCCGTGTTGACTTGAGCATGGCTGATAATCGGAGCGCAGACGAATAGAAGTGCCCCCGTTAATGCCACTCGTAGAGCGTTTCTTGGCATGCCGGTCGTATTCTGTAGCAACATGAGGGCCCAAGAGGAAAGATCGTGGAACGTCATTTTAGCCTCCTTATAGTCATGAAATTGTATTCCAAGCATTAGAGCCCTTCTTGCGCCTTTAAGTGCATCAGAGCCACTCAGAAAGTCCCAAGCCGATGCAAAATTCCGAAGTTCTAAAATCTGGAAATCAGCTTTATATTCTTACCCGATTATGCGCCACGTTTTAGTGTAAAAATGAAAATGCATTTTATAAGATCATCATGTCTATTCAGTAGACTTATATGGGGCAGCCTTTGGCTGTCAAGTATAAATTTCAGATTGTAAGCTTTAATTATAAACTATGAAATTCTGCGGGCTGGTGCAAGACAAAGGCAATCATAGGCGCGCTCGACGAAAGATAGTGACCTCCGGAAAAATGACCGCGCACTTCGCTTTTGGGGCTTTCCCATCCGCCCAGAGGCTCTGCCGCGGAAGGCAACCCGGCCGTGATGCGAAACATGCGGAGCAAGCGATCGTTCGGCAACGAGAAAAGATAACGGCGATTCGTCTCCATTGCTTCCAGAAACGGCCCATCGAGCAGTCGCACCTGAGTCATCGGGAAGGGTTTCACCTTCCAGGGAACTTTTTCATGACTTGTTGTTTGGGCGCTCTGGCTGGCTGTATCCACCGCAGGCGGCTTGAGGGCGCTTCCGCGCAATGACTTGGGCAAGATCGAGGCTCCGACCAAAACCGCCGCGTTTTTCATAAATTGTCTCCGGCTGGCATGATGAACCGTCTCCATAAGATTTCCCTCCTACTCTACAGGGGATTACAAATTATAGTGACACTATTTGCTGTAGCGGCGCTGTCCCTTCACTTCGTTCAGGGCAGGCTCTCAGCGCCGAAAGACGCCGGTGAGGACACCGGCGCTACAGAAGAAGTCGTCACTATAATTTGTAATCCTCAATAAGGGCTACCGATGAACTTGGTTGAAAGGCTGGCTTCTTCCGTGTTGGTGGAAGCGCAAACGGCAGAGTTGCCACGAAGGAATAGTCCGTGAGCCGCCGCAGCGCAAGCGCAGAGAGCCGTGAGCGCGACGCCGCGGGAAGCTCATGAAGCAAGACTAAAAAGACGCCATTCGTCCAGCCAAAACCGATCACGTTCTGCGTATATCCCACTTGAATCGCGGTCTCGGAAGACCGGGTGACCACATTATATTTCTCGCGGATGGTATGATCACGCTCGAAATTCTCGGCGACCATCGAAAGAAACTCTGACGAGATCCGATCTGCATCCGCCTGGTCGCCATACCGCCGCAAGCCTTCCACCGCAATCAGTTGAAGGGGAGCCCAGCCGTAAGGATAATCCCATTGCGCTCCTGTCCGCTGACGGCTCATCACAATGCCTCCAGGTTCTTCAAACTGCTTCAGGTTTCTGATCACGGCGTCGGCTTGCTCCCGCGAGGCCGCCCCAACCCAGAGGGGATAAAAGGTGGTCGCATAAATGTAGTCTGATTGCTTGCCGCTTTTGAAATTGTAATCGAAGTAGAGTCCGCGCTGAGGGTTCCAGAAATATTTTGTGATCCTCTCGCGCCGCTGCTCGGCACGCTCGCGCCATTGCTGAGCCTCCGCGCTATGGCCAAGCTCCCGAGCCATCCATTCGAGATTTTTCTCCTCCTGGTAAAGCAGACAGTTCAACCCCACGGGCGCATAATCCGGCGTTGCCGCGCCGAAGGGGCCGAATTTGAAGGTGATATCAAAGCCGGATTCGCGAAGGCTGCGGTCGCCCTTGTAAAAGGCTTCAGAAAGCCCAACGCTCCCTGCCGCGTCGCAATTCTTTTCGATCAAAGTTTTTGTGGTGATGGAAGAACCGCCGGGATTGCAAACATAAACCGGGAAGATGGGGCCGGGTGAATTTTGGAGCGCCTGTTGTGAGTTCCCGCGCAACAGATAATCCTGCGCCGACTGTGGGTGAAGCAGAAAATACCCGGCAACACGGCGATAATAGCCGGCACTCATCTCCGGGGCAGGACCTTGACCAAAATCAAAATATCGGGAAAGGCCGGTTGTCCCTGCCGGGTGCGGCGCTTCGGTCCAGAACTGATCGTCTTTCACTGCGAAGGGATAAGCCTTCCTCAGCCAGGCGCGGTCATCGAAACCGCGCGATTTTTCAGCTTCATAAACTGCCCGCGCCATTGCGGTAAGAAAAGGCGGCTGCGAACGGGTGAGGTAATAAGTCCGGTTGGCGTTCAGAACGCCGCCATAGTGCTCCATTTCAAACAGGAAATTCTCAACCATGCCTCGCGCCAGTTCGAGCTTCCCGCTTTGAAGAAGGCCGCGCAGGATAAAGTAGCTATCCCAGCCGTACATCTCATTAAACATCCCTCCAGGCACGACGTAAGGATGAGGCAGATAAAGCAGGCCCGCAGGCTGGATCTTGCGGGGATCGATCTGCCCCAATCGATGAATCACGACGGGCAGACGTTGGACGCGCACGGGGCAGGATCGCTCAAGTTTTTCAACACTGGTCGGGATGGGGAAGTCTTCGGGAAAATACAGAACAGATTGGCTGGAGGACTTGGGGTCGTACAGGGTCTTGCACTCATCCATCGAGCGCGTGAGCGCGCTCCAGCCATTCGAGATGTAGGTGAGAATTCCGGCGAGCTTCGGATTTGCAGATTGGCCCGCCTCAGCGCCGAAACACGGCGCACCGGCCGGCGGCAGGACACACGCAATCAGCAGCCCGAAAAGCCCGAGAACAAAGAGGCGGCGCAAATTTTCAGCCGTTGCTGAAAAACAATTCTGCACGTTGTCATTCCGAATCTTTCGCTTGCCGTTCTGAGCGTTCACAGCCTTCGGCTGCCCATCTTGAGCATGACGTTTGGCGAGAGCGGCGCGTCCGTCATGCGGGGATTCTTCGTCGCCCTCGGCTCCTCCGAATGACAGGAGCGCGCGGCCTCGCGCGTGGCCTTCAATCCAAATCGGGAATCGCAAATTATCTTCATAACTACCCGAGTTTCTTGCAGATCGTCGGTTCGTTTTCATCCGCTCCACGCCCCTCCAGCCGTAGCATCAAACCAGGCGCGCCGGAGTGAGCTTCGGAGATCGGCATCGATGAGCTTTTTGCGGTCGGTTGCAATCCTTCGTCTTCATCGCGGCTTCAGCATAGCAGAGCGGAAAGCGCGGAGGGAGACAGATGAGATGTTTGAGACACTTTTTCCTCCACTTCGCGGCGGCCACGAAAGTGACAAGAAAACCGATCTATTAAGGATTACAAATTATAGTGACAACTTCTTCTGTAGCGCCGGTGTCCCCACCGGCGTCTTTCGGCGCTGAGGACAGCGCCGCTACAGCAAATAGTGTCACTATAATTTGTAATCCCCTGTAAGTCCAGGAACTGATTTTTTGCTTGTCATTGATCACTGGTCTTTCCGGCTCCCGGGCATGACAGGCCGTAAGAGTTTTTCAGCAGTCTGCCATGAGTCATCGATCAATCCAGGAGCTGGGCCGGTTTGCCGTTTTCAGCGACCAAACGTTTGGGCGCGCCTCGCACCCAGATGCGATCGATCTCAATCCGCGACCAGCCCTCGGGCAGAATTGCGGGGTAGGCCTGCCAATCACCTTCGCGGATGCGCAGGCCTGTAAACCCGAGCATCGTCGTCTGAAGAAGCGAGCCGCAGTTCGTCAGGAAGCATCCGTAGGTTTCGACCGGCGCTTCCTTGAGCATGCCAAACGGCTCCATCCAATCCCTTTGCCATGACTCGCGGAAAAGCTCACGCGCCCTGCTGCGCTTGCCCAGAAATGCAGCCGTCGCTGCCGCTGCGGCGGTGGCAAAACCAATCGCCGGCGGGCGTTTTGCGCGAAAGCCCTCATTGTAATCGAAGGTGTTCTCGAACAGCTTCCGGCTGATTGGCGG
>DATGKJ010000298.1:0-4487 GCA_035294685.1 Terriglobia bacterium
CTGATCGCCGCCAAGCTCACCACCGGACGCGATACCATCTTCCTGGCCACTCACGAAGGCATGGCGATTCGTTTTTCAGAGCAGGACGTCCGGGATATGGGCCGCGCGGCCTACGGCGTCTTCGCGATGGATCTCGACAAGGATGACTACATCGTGGGGATGGAAATTGTCGGCGAAAAAGAACTGATCCTTTCCATCACGGAAAAAGGCTACGGCAAACGGACTCCCATCACCGAGTATCGATTACAGTCGCGCGCCGGCAAAGGCGTGATCAATGTAAAGACGACCGAGCGCAATGGGAAGGTGGTGGCCGTCCTCAGCGTTGCCGAAGATTCTGAAGTGATGCTGATTAGCCAGCAGGGAAAAATTACCCGGCTCGATTCAGGTGAGATTCGGGAGTGCGGGCGTTCAACGCAGGGTGTGCGCTTGATTACTTTGGAAGAAGGAGATCAGGTGGCGGCAGCCTGCCTGGTGAGGGTTGAAGAGAATGGCAACGGCGACCTGAGCCCGGAGCCTACACAAAGAACGTTGATCCAGTAATGGAAATTACCAAGAAGTGAGGCATTCTGGCGGGCTTCCTATTCGCCGGAAAGTTCCACTTTGGTTTTGGTGACGGCAAGCGGGCGCTTTCCGGCCATCAGGAACACCACCGCAAGCAGATTGTTTTCATGTGTTCCGAGCGCGCTGCGCGGGGCGCGAAGAGTCACCTCCCCAGCTTTGTTGACCGCGCCAGGCATAAAGGCGTTCAGCACCAGGGAGCCGTCCGTGGCGCGATATTGCACATCGGCTGCCGGAACGCGCTGGTCGTGATCCAGAAAAAACGCTGCCACTCTCACTTGCATGCCTTCCGCATTGTGCACCTGGAACGGAACCAGAAAGACTAATTCCCTGCCTCCGTCTTCCTGGCGAAACTCCCAATGTCCGATTGCGCCGTAAGGAGGCAGGTTTCCTCCCGGAGACTTTGCGACGTTCGGCCAGCGATACTGAAAGATGCTCATCGCGATGTCATAAAACTTCCGGGTATGCTCCTCGCGCGTTTCAAGCCGAGGGTGGTGCGAGAATAGAGCCATAATACCCGGCGTGTCGCCCAGGCCATATCGCAGTCGCTGGTCCAAAAGTACGGCAAACCCGGGTTGATAGCCCGCCTCCGCCATCAGCATCAGGCCGATGAAATCGGCCTGCAATTCCTCGTTGCGCGAGAGCTTGAATCGGGAGATTCCTTCTCCCAGTTTGACGCCCGGCCATTGCGGGGGACCCTGGTCGTATCCTCTCGAGCGCGCCTGCTGATAATCCTGCCGCAGTGTGGCTTCAAAGCGCGGCAGAGAATCCGGATGATGCAGGATGACGTGCCCCAGTTCATGGCCAATCACCGCCGCCCAAACGCCGGCGTCGTCATCCAGGACCGGAAACAACCCGGTGGTGATATAGACTTTCCCCTGATGATTGGAGTAGGCATTCGGGTAGCGGGAGTTGACTAGGGTCACGCTATAGCGCAGTCGCGGAGCAAGCTTTCCGAGCGGGCTTGCGAGGAGGTTGTGCAACACACCCTGGGCCATGTGTTCGCCGGATACGGCAGCCACGTTGTCGTTTCCCGCAAAAAGAAATCGCGAAGGGCAGATGCCGATCAGGAAGGCACAGAGAAAGAGCAGGAATGAAGATTTGAAATGCCTCATAAGAATCTGAATGAGCGCGCGGCTGCCATAAAATTTGAGAATATTCAGGCGGGGGCAGAAGTGTCAATGAAATCCACTGAGAAAGCAGCGAGCGGGACAAAAGGCTTATATCAAGAGAGCCTGCCGATTCAGGCTTGAACTTGCGGTTGATCACCCGTTAGGGTTCGGTTTATGCTGTGAGGCAGGTTAAGTTTTCCATGGATTCAGTTCACGACAAAGAGCGGACTCTTCTGGAAGAGCTCAAAAAGCATTCCTCGCTGATCGTGGCTTATTCAGGCGGCGTGGATTCCGCCTATCTGGCGTATGCGGCTTTCAAAGCGCTGGGAGACCAGATGCTCGCGGTCACTGCGCTCAGCGCAAGCTATTCGGCGCGCGACCGCCAGATGGCCGAAGCCTGCGTCGAACGAATTCACTTCCCTCACGAATTCATCACCACCGACGAAGTTTCGAACCCTGATTATCGCGCCAACAATCCGAATCGCTGCTTTTTCTGCAAGGATGAGCTTTTCAATAAACTGGATGAGCTTGCCGCCCGCCGAGGATTTACCGCCGTGGCTTACGGCGTGAATCTGGATGATCGCGGAGACTGGCGGCCCGGCCAGCATGCAGCGCAGAAGCATCGGGTGCTGACGCCGTTGCTCGATGTGGGATTGACGAAGGCTGATATCCGTGAGCTTGCTCGCCAGGCCGAATTGCCGGTGTGGGATCGCCCGGCATCGGCTTGTCTGGCATCCCGCATTGCTTACGGGCTGGAAGTGACGCCTGAACGGCTGGCGACTATCGAGAAGGCCGAAGACGGCATCCGCGCGCTGGGCTTCCAGCAGTTTCGCGTGCGGCACCACGGCAATCTGGTGCGGCTGGAAGTTGCTTCCGACGAACTTCCGCGCGCCTTGGACCCCCAAATGGCCCGCCAGTTTGTCGAACTCCTGAAATCCCTCGGCTTTACTTACGTTACGCTTGACCTCGAAGGCTATCGGCGCGGCTCGCTGAACGCCTTCTCTCTCACCTCGAAATCGTAACGACCTTATGGAATGCAGCGCTCAAGTGGTCTTTTTAGACAAGGCTCGCACAATCGCAGTGAGAATCACTGCGCCGATAATGGCGACGATGATTGTGTAAATGAGACCTCCGCTGCTGGAGAATCCAAACAAGCCCATGATAAAGCCCCCGATGATGGCGCCAACGATCCCAATCACGATATCCAACAGGACGCCATAGCCCGAGCCTTTCATGATCTTCCCCGTGGCCCAACCGGCAATCAACCCTACGATGATCCACCACAGAAGGCGCATAACGGCTCCTTATTGTTGAGGATGAAAAACATTCATCAGGATGTCAGAAGTAAAGCACAATTCTCGCGCCTCTGCAATGCTTGTGAGACAGTTTTTGGAACCATGCGCCGGTTGGCATTGATCGGGGCGTCCCGGCGAGGAATCTCGCATTTTCAAAGCAAGGTTCCTCGCGGAGTTTACACTGAGTGTCCGCCCGCCGGTTGGCGGGTCCATAGTGTCAGAAACTTCCGCTTGCCCCTACACAGAATCAACAACTTACATGAAGTTTCTGGAGAGCGAAATACCGGTATCCTTCGCTCCGCTCATCAGGATGACAAGCGAAGCGCTCGGAATGCCCACAGTTCGGAGACGTCTTTCAGCAACCGGCTAAGGCTTGAATTGACAAGCCTGACGTAGAGCCATCGGGGCACCATTGAACGTCACGCCGATGGGGAACGTCCCTTAATTCAGATGTCCCATCCTTCCGGCCCTATAGTCCTCGACGGCTTGCACTAACTCCTCTTCGGTGTTCATGACGAACGGACCGTAGCTCGCCACCGGCTCGTTGATTGGCTCTCCGCTCAGCACTAAAAGAACGGAGTCCTGTTTTGCGGCTAGCGAAACGCGCTCGCCATCAGCGCTCAAAAGCGCAAGCTTGGCTTCTCCTTCAAGCGCTTGCGAAGCGTTTACAACAACGTCGCCTCGAAGCAGCACGATTCCGGCATTATGACCCACAGGCAGGCTTAACTCCGCCTCGTTTCCGGCCTTCAGCCGCACGTCGAACAGATTGACGGGCGTGAAAGTTTTCGCCGGCCCTTTGACGCCGTTCAGCTCGCCGGCAATGATTCTGGCGTACCCTCCGGCGCCGAGATCCACCACCGGAATTTGCTCTTTCACGATGGCCTGATACTGCGGTCGCGACATCTTGTGAGCTTTTGGGAGGTTCACCCAAAGCTGGACCATCTCGAACGCGCCGCCTTTCTGGGCAAATTCCCGTTCGTGCATCTCTTCGTGGACGACGCCTGAGGCGGCGGTCATCCATTGAACGTCTCCGGGATAGATCGTGCCGGAATTGCCGCTGGAATCGCGGTGCTCCACCGCTCCCTGATAGGCAATCGTCACGGTTTCAAAGCCGCGATGCGGATGCTCCCCTACGCCATGGGGCCGATTGGAAGGTTTAAAATCCATAGGCCCTGCGTAGTCGAGCATCAGGAATGGATCGATTTCCCTCTCAATGCCGTTCGACGGGAATAAGTTCCGCACGGGAAAGCCGTCTCCAACCCAGTGAGTTGAACCGGGTCCGTAAATCCCCAATACTTTTTTCGTCTCTGCCATGTTCGTCTCCTTTCAAATCTTTTGTTGCCAATGGCCGCTCTTCACAGCCCCCTTCGGCGCTTCTCCAACAGCCCCTCTGCGCTGCGCCCCAACTTGCGCAGCAGGTTGACCAGGACTCTGCGTTCGCCGAGAGCAAGCGCGGATACTGTCTGCTCCATCGCTTGCTCATGGTCCGCAAACGCCTTGCGGATCAGTCTTCGGCCGCTGT
>DATGKJ010000299.1:0-3477 GCA_035294685.1 Terriglobia bacterium
CGACCTGCTTTTCCGATTCAGTGGTTACGCTGGGTTCAGCCACAATGCACCTGTCATCGAGCTGCGCTAATATCCGAACGCTCTTGATTTCAATTGAAGCGAGTCTTGCGCGCTAAAAACCTGATTATATCTGGAAATAACCCGGCCTTCCAAATGGTCACATCTCTTGCCTCCCCCAGTTTCATATCTGCTCTCCCAAGAGAACGAGTTTGGCCAAACCTCGGGCACTCTCATCCTGAACGAGCGAAGCGAAGAATCCCAACGGCAGTGATGAGAGTCAAGAGACGAGAGACAAAAAGCCGCCGAAGCGTCGAAAGCGGTCTTTGCCCCTCACTTATCCCTTATAACTTGCGTAACTTGTCGCTGTTTTTTGATTCCTCAGAATAACATGGTGCGCACGCAGGGGCGCATGGCATGTGCCCTACGCGTCAATTTCATGTCATCCAATGACGAACAATTTCCCGATCTTTCAATTAAGCCTATTCTTTTCTGTTTATTACGAGAAACGAACAAATTAAATTTATAAGTCATTTAGAATCTCAATGATACAACGAATTTTGGAAATTGTTGGTCAAAGGTGAGCCAACAAGAAGCCAACAACATCCCTGCTTTCAATACGATATCCTTTTTCCCGCACTCACCAGACCTAAACATTCTCTTTTTCCGTCCCAGCCAGTGGATTTCTGCGTGGTGGCAAAGCCGGTTCCCAGCCGTTTTTCGATGACTCGGTGTTTTCCTCAGAATGCCATCGAAATGCCCCTTCAGGTCTTAAGGTATCGATTGCCCGAGAACTTATCCGGTCTGTCATCCTGAGGAGCCGCAGGCGACGAAGGATCCCCGGCATTTCCCTCAAAACCAAATACGGGGATTCTTCGCTGTCGCTCAGAATGACAGAACGAGAATTCAGAATGACAGGCGTAGGGCAAGGCTGGAGCGGTTTCTGGCTTCCTCAGGAGATATTGCAGGCCCATGATCTTCCTCAGTCAGAATAGGATTTTCTCTTAACGCGAGGGGAAAGTTACATCAGGGCGCGTGTTGCGAGGGGAGAACCGCGCAGCTTTATTAAAATGCTATCATCACCTTAGCTTCTCGTTAAGCAAGTTATCTAGCCTATTGTTAATCCGACCAAGACCGGTCTCGAAGTGTGAGAGGGCAAGGCTACATCCCTCAGGTATCCTCGAAATGTGTTGCTAGGCAAACGGTAAGTTCTCGGTTTCAGGCTTGGGTCGCTCAGCCTTTGGCGCTCTCTTAAAGGTTCCATTGACCTGGCGGATAGTCAATGCGCTTTCCTTCCAGGAGATCGGCTATCGTGAGGATCTGAAGGTGGGGGGCTGTCCCCAGGGGGATCGATGGAATCCGGCATTGGCGGCCGCGCGGGGAGATGCAGCCCCGCGCGGCGCGCGAATGATGCAGGCCCGGCGACAGGAAATCTTAAGTCGAAGGCGAAATACTTTTCACTTCGATCGATCCATCCTTGAGAAGGCGTCCGGTGACTTGAACTTCTTGCCCTACGTCATCGTCCTTGACCTTGCTTTGATTATGGATCGGGTGAACGGCCTTGTCTTCGGTAACCAAGACGAATTTTGCGCCTTGCTGGTGGACGCAGGCGAGGGCGCAGGCCTTGTGGGAAGCGCTCATGCCCTTGGCGCCACAGCCACTGTCGCTGATCCAACCGGTCCATGATGTTGCAGATTTCTGACTGCTGACTGCCGGGATGCAAAAGGTCATCAGCAGTATCGCGGCAATTCCCGCCATTGAATAAAGCTTCTTCATTCCATCTTCCTCCTGAATTTAAAGTGCCGCGAAGGCTCGGCGTCCGATTCCGCGGCCCGTTTCTCCAAAAGCCTCACCTGGTGAGACCTGGAGACTGTTCTTTACTTCAATGGAAGTACGCCGTGTGGGGTGTTTTGGATTGGAGGGAAGGCTCATCCCAACGAAGTGATTTTCAAATCGCTTCTCAACTTCCCCATTGGGCACAAGGTATAGCTGGGGCGGCAAACCGGAGGGCCGTAGAATTCGCAAAGAGAAATTGTGCTTCCTGTTCAGGAAACAGCGCCGATGAGCACTTTTTTGCCTGTGGGTTGCGGCTCCCCGCCGGCGGGTTCAATGGTTACGGCAAACGCTTTGGCGGAGATGCCGGGAGGCAGCGAAGGAAGCAGGACTTCGCCATTACCATGCTCATCGGTTTCAAAGACTCCCGCGCTGATGGGCTTGCCTTCAACAGGCACAAGCCAGAGTTGATAGGTGCGGTCTGAAGGGAGGCGAGGCAGATTAGCAGCGTAAAAGAGCAACCCTTTCTGCGGGTTGTAGAAGGCTTTGCCTTGCGGCACAGGACGTGTAGGAGTCGAAACCAGGGATACCTTCAGCGTACGGGGAGAGGTGAGAATCTCCAGAACCGTGCGAGCGCGAGCCATCTCTGCGGCCTCTTGTCTTTGCATGAGAGCAACCTGGGCTTGCAGATTTTTCAGCCGCCGGTCTGTCTCAAGATTCTGGCGAACGAGCAAGCCGGTTGCGACGGCCAACGCTATGGTAGCCGCAGCAAACAGCGGAACGCCCCAACCCCAGAAAGGTGTACGTTGAGCGGTCGCGGCTGCGGGCAAACGATGGGACCTAAGTCGGTCCATGAGCCGCTCTTTAGCTGCCGGAGCGGGTTGCTGCTGAGGCGCAGCCAATGCCAGCAGCGCTACGCGCGCCCGCGCTTCCTCCAGCTTGACCGAGCACTCCGGACAAGCTTTTACGTGAGACTCGAAGGAGCGCTTTTCTTCGCCCTCCAGTGCGCCTAGCGCGTACTCGTCAAACATCTCTTCGATTTGTGGATGTTCGCTCACGGATTCAAAACCTGACGCAGCGCTTGCAGCGCGGCGCGCAATCGTGTCTTCACGGTTCCCAGCGGCTCGCCGGTGCGCTGAGAAATCTCTGAGTGCGTCATTCCCTCAAAGTACGCCAATTCCAGGGCCTGCCGCTGTGGCGCGGGCAGATCGTCAATGGCAGACTTAATTTTGGACATCAGTTCGGCTTGCGCCACCCGAGACTCCAGATTAAACCTCGAAGGCAAGGTCGCCTCCGCCTTCGGCGCATCAAGCGGTTTTCTCCGCCTCAGGCGGTCGATGGCGCGATTTCGCGCGCTGACAAACAGCCACGCTCCCAGCCCTCCGCGTGCAGCGTCATAGTCCGAGGCGTGGCGCCACAGATGGTAAAAAATATCCTGCAAAATCTCTTCGGCAACTCCGGCATCCTTCACCACCCGCATGGCGACAGAATAGACGACTCCCGCGTATCGATCGTACAAAGTTGCCAGGGCCGATTCATCGCCCTGAGCGAGTCGCCGTATCAAATCAAGATCGGACGCACGATCCTCTTGACTGTAAGGAATAGTTGACAAAGCCCGCGCTGCTTTCTCAAAGAAAGTACGGACGCTCAGCGTAACCGGATTTTGCAGTGGTTGCAAGCTTGCAGCCATTGCCCGCCCGCCTTCAA
>DATGKJ010000300.1:0-10878 GCA_035294685.1 Terriglobia bacterium
CACGCTATTCGCAATCCGGTCGGCGCCGACTTCCTGCGGATTGTCGTAATGAATGGGCATTCCTGTCCGCGTTCCAGGCCCCAGAAAGACTGGCGTGAGGTGGAAATACTTTCTCACCATCTCCTCAAGCACGCCATTGAGAGGCGGAACGACGCTTGCGATCATCACGTGTTTTACCACGCCCGACTCCAGCCCGTCTAACGCCAGGAGATTTCGGATCAGGAGCCCGTATTCGTCAACGGTCTGTGCGCGATTGGTTGAAATCCGCCAATGTCCTCGCAAGGACTGATCGGCGTAGATTCCAAAAACTGTATTCGTGTTTCCAACGTCGATGACCAGAAGCATTTGATCAGGAACCCCCACAGGCATGCGGCACACCCATCGATATGAAAATCGCTGTGAATGTCACACCTGCGAAGCTTGCCCTCCGTGACGGCGGCGGAGAAGGGCTAGCTCATGGATTCCCGCTTTCGCGGGAATGACAAGTGTGGATGATTTTTGGGCAAACCTCCTCTGCCAACGCCATAAGCAGCGGCTTACTTTAATTCCAGCACCTCCCCGGAAATCAGCGCTTCTTCGTGTCCATCCTCAAACCGCACACGCAAGGCGCCATTCGGTTCAAGCCCCTGCGTCAGGCCGAAAGCTTCTCCGGAATTTCGAAGCACTCGGATTCGCTTGCCGCGCGCGAAGCTGGAAATCGATTCCCAGCAGCGTACCACGTCAGCGCTCCCACGCTCCTGGTGCAGCAGGTAAAAGTGCTGCATTTCCTTGAGGAGCGCAACCAGAATATGAACGCGGGAATATCTTCGTCCTCCCTCAAGACTTAACGAGGTGGCAGTCGCTCTTAAGTCCTTGGGCAGGCTGCGATGATTCACGTTCAGACCCATGCCCACGACGACCGCGTGAATGCGATCAAGCTCCGCGCTCATTTCCGTAAGAATGCCACCCACCTTTTTCCCGCTGATGAGCAGGTCGTTCGGCCAGCGAATGTCCGTGACAAGCCCCGTAATCTTGCGAATGGCGTGATGTCCAGCCACACCTGCCAACAACGTCAGGATCGGGGCAGCCGCCGGCGGCAGCGTGGGACGTAAAATGATGGAGACGTAAATGCCGCTCGATTTTTCGGAATACCAGGCGCGTCCAAAACGCCCACGCCCTGCGCTCTGTTCCTCTGCCAGAACGACGGTTCCGTGCGGCGCTCCGTTAGAGGCTAATCCCATCGCCACAGTGTTGGTGGAACCCGTGAGGAAGTAATGGACGATCTTCTTTCCGATCTCGCACTCCCCCAATTCCGGGCGAACGAGGCTGGGCGTCAGGAGGTCTGGAACAGCGCGAAGCTGATAGCCCGTTGCAGGATAACCCTGAAGCTCAACTCCCAGGGAGCGAAGCCGCTCAATCCATGTCCATACCGTTGCCCGCGTTACGCCAATTTCTGCAGCGATCTTCGGGCCGGGCATCACCACCGTTGCGTTCTCTGCCAGCAGGTGAATTAGGCGATCCATTCGGCGGTCGGTGGGCTGGGACATAAATCACTTGAAGGGCGCTACGGGCTCCCGCTGTTCACAACCCAGTCGCTCCAGCGATTCCAGAATCCTTTTATAGTGCGCGGAAAGCTCGGCATAGCGCTGCTCGACCCCGCGGACCACCTCGCCGGGCGCCCGGCTCAGAAATTCCAGGTTCTCGAGCTGCTTTTGCGCCTGGGAAATTGATTGCTCGATTTTTGACCTTTCTTTCTGCAAGCGGGCACACTCCGCCGCAACGTCAACCTTGGACTCGTGGAAGATGCGGAGGTCGATGGAAGCCGACACAGCGATCCTGTCAGAATTCGCTGGCATCCGGCCATGCACGAAATGGAGAGCTTCAAGGCCCGCCAGTCGCACGATATGCTCCTGATGCTTCCGAAACAGCTCAAGCCGTTGCAAATCCTCGCTCGCCACCTGCGCGCTGGGCTTTTCGCGCTGTAGTCCGCGCGCCGCCTTGGCGTTGCGCGCCGCGACGATCAGTTCCTGAAGACTTTCGAACTGCGTTTCAGAAACCGGATCGTGAAGTCGTTCCGTGACAAGCCCAAAACTCGTCAGCGAGATGGAAACCTCCTTCCCATGCCGGGGAAGCTGTCGCCATAACTCCTCCGTGATGAAAGGCATAAAAGGGTGCAGCAGGTGCAGGGCCGCGTCAAACACGCGCAACAGGTTCACCCACCCGGCAGTCGCTTTCTCATCCTTCGCGGGTTGGGTAATCTCCGGCTTGACCCATTCCAGATACCAGTCACAGAACTCATGCCAGAAAAAGTGATAGATGACATAAGCTGCCTCGTGGAACCGAAAGCCTGCCAACGCCTCATTCATCTCCCGGGTCACTGCGCTCAGGCGTGAAAAGATCCAGCGATCAACCACCCGAAGGCGGTCGCCAAAGTTTCCGTTCGTTCCAGAAGGCGCCACTGCGTCAAATCCAAGCTCGGGGATAAGTTCCAGAGCGGCGCCCAGTTGCGACCGAGTCGCCTCGGGCAAACGTTGCAAGTTCATCAGAATAAACCGGCCCGCGTTCCATACCTTGTTGGCAAAAGCGCGGTAGGATTCAATTTTGTCAGCGCTAAAGGCAATGTCCGTACCCGGCGCGGCGCTGATAGCCAGGGCGAAGCGCACGGCATCGGTTCCGTATTCCGATGTCACCTTCAGGGGGTCCAGAACGTTTCCCTTGGTCTTCGACATTTTCTGACGTTCAGCATCGCGCACCAGAGCGTGGATATAGAGTTCCCGGAACGGCACGTCCCCCATCAGCTTCAGACCCATCATGATCATCCGCGCGCCCCAGAAAAACAGGATGTCCTCGCCCATGATCATCAGGTCGTTGGGATAGAAGCGCTGGAGATCGGGCGTGCAGTCAGGCCAGCCGAGTGTTGCAAACGGCCAAAGCGCGGAACTGAACCAGGTATCGAGCACGTCGGTTTCTTCCCTCAGTGAGCCAACTCCGCACCGTGAGCATTTCGTTGGGGTCTCGCGCGCTGCAATCACTTCTCCACATCCATCGCAGTACCAGACTGGAATTCGATGTCCCCACCAAAGCTGCCGCGAAATGCACCAGTCATGAATGTTTGTCATCCAGTTCAGGTATTTCTTCATGCCGCTTTCGGGAAGGATTCGTATGCGGCCGTCCTGAACCGCCTGAGCGGCAGGTTCGGCAAGCGAATCCATTTTCATAAACCATTGCATTGAAAGCAGCGGCTCAACAACAGTTTTGCAACGCTGGCAGGCGCCCACGCTCAAAGAGTGATCCTGAACTTTTTCCAGCAATCCCTGCGCCTCAAGATCGCGCAGAACGGCTTTGCGCGCCTCATAGCGGTCAAGGCCGCGGTAGGGGCCAGCGGCCTCCGTCATGCGAGCTTGCTCATCCATCACCGCAATGCGCGGCAGATTGTGGCGGAGACCTATTGCGAAATCGTTAGGATCGTGCGCAGGAGTGACCTTGACAGCGCCCGTCCCGAAGGCCGGATCCACAAAATCATCGGCAATAATCGGAATGCTGCGCCCGAGCAGCGGCAGCCGTGCTTTCTGCCCGATCAGGTGAGCGTAACGCTGATCTTTGGGATTTACCGCTACTGCCGTATCCCCAAGCATCGTTTCCGGGCGGGTTGTGGCTACGGAAATCGCCCCCGATCCGCTTTCCAGAGGATACCGGATGGTCCAGAGCTTGCCCACGCGCTCCTCATGCACGACCTCGAGATCCGAAAGAGCTGTCCCGCAACGCGGGCACCAGTTCACAATGTACTGGCCTCGATAAATCAAACCCTCTTCATAGAGCCGCACAAACGCTTCAACCACGGCGCGCAAGTAGGCCGGGTCCATGGTGAACCGCTCGCGCGTCCAGTCGACCGAAGCGCCGAGCCGCTCCATCTGTTTCTTGATGGCGCCGCCGTTCAGCTCCTTCCATCTCCAGCAGCGCTCCAGAAATTTCTCGCGCCCCATTTCCAGGCGCAGCCGTTGCCCTTCTCTCTGCCAGGCGCGCGCCGCGTCGGGACTGCCTTCAAGAGAGGGCAGCGCTTCGTGACCAATCTCGCGTTCAACAATCATCTGCGTCGCAATCGAAGCGTGATCCGTTCCGGGCAGCCATAGAACATCATCGCCACGCATGCGATGCCAGCGCATTAGGATGTCGATCTCTGTGTGCTCCAGCATGTGGCCCATGTGGAGCGAGCCGGTAATGTTGGGCGGAGGGATCACCAGGCAAAATCGCGGGCGCGCAGGATCATCCCCCGGCCGATAGAGCTTTCTCTCCACCCAGTAACGCGCCCAGCGCGGCTCAATGCTTTCCGGCGAGTAAACCTTTGGAATTTCCGCTTCCATTCCTCTCCTCAACGATCTTGCTGAATCCAATCTCTTTTATCATCCATAGTACCGCAGGCGCCGTCACCCTAATGCTGGACATGGCTGTATGCTTCAAACCTGGCGCAATACTACGCCGCTAGCCGTTCTTTTGGAAAGCTTCTGGCAAAGGCATGCTGCGGTGACAATGATGAATCCTTTTTTTGTCACGAAAGGCTTCATGCGCCGATCATAGCATAGCCGGGAAGGGCGGTTTGAGAGCCGCTTCAGTGAGACAGGTGCGCTCTGGAGCGTTCCTCAACAACCTATTCTATCGCTGAGCGCCTTTGGAGCTGGGTGAGGTGGCGAGGTCGGCAGCAATCTCTTGGATCAGTTTCTGTTCCAGGCTTTGAATCACATCGGGCGAGAGGGCAGGAGGCGACATGCGAAGGATCACTTTGTGAACAATGGAAGAGACAAGGGCGTAATCCAAAGCGCCAGAATGGCCGGGAGTCGCTGAACCAGGTTCCGCGAATTCAGTTTGATTGGAGAGCGACGAAAGCGGAAAAGGTTCCTCATATCCAAAGACGTTCTCAGGAGTGACTCTGCTGCCGCTCAACTCAGCGCTCCCTGCTGTTTCCGGCGCAGAATCCTGAGCCGTTGTTGAATCATGAAGAAAAAGCGATTGGACCATCTCTTCGTATTGCGACGTCGAAGATGCCCCTTCTGCCGCAAGGTCCGCACTGAGAGGTTCGGCAAGCGGCCCAAGAGATGTATCGGAAAGCTCCCAGCCCGGCATCGACAGCCCTTCTGAAGCATGCTCAGCTTGCGGGATGCTCGAGTCCGCTGCCGAGGCTTGACTGGATGGAGGTTCCTTTAATCCCTGGGCTTCATCTTTTGTAAGATTTTCGGTCGGTAAACTCCAGGGGGGAGCCTCATCCGATTGCTGAATCGGAGCGCCCTCCCATGACGAGTTCACATGCGGTTCTGAAAGAGGCGCCTGATTTGCCTGATCAACAGCGGCAGACGGAGAAGAAATCTCCGGAGCTTCTACAGGAAACCCTTCATTTGCTGTCCCGACTTTAGCGGCTTCAACCTCAAGCCCCGGCGCTCCCGTGGAAATAGACTGATGACCATTCATCCAGGGAGGTTCTTCGACAGGCCGAGGGGGAGGGAAGGGTTCAGCAACTCGCGGCCCTTCTGGCATCGTTCCGTAGACGGCGGGTTGGTCTCCCGGGAAAGGCGTCTCTCCCGAGGCTTCAGAGGACCACGAGCTTAAAATGCCCGAAGCCGAGCCTGCCTCACGGCGTTGCTGCGCCTCAAATTCATTCGCATAGCGAATGATGACGGAAACCAGTTCCTTGCGATCGAAAGGTTTTTTGATGATTCCATCAGCCCGCGCCCGAGCGCCGCGCTTCTGATCATAAGGGTCTGTATCGTTTACCGCCAGGAGCACACGTACACGACTGAGTTCCGGCTGACGTTTCACAAATTCGCAAACTTCATAGCCGTCCTTTCCCGGCATATCGACGTCCGCAAGCACCACCAAGGGTCTGAGTGTGGAAAGCTTTTTCAGAGCAGCCATGCCGTTCCCCACCGTGACCACCTCAAACCCCTCCTGGGTCAGCATTTCCGTAGCGGTTCTTTGGTTTGTCAGATTATCGTCCGCGACCAAAATGGTTCCAGCCATCGGCGAACCCTCTTATTTATTAAATAATAACAACTCTATGGGTAACACTCATTTAATTATAAGTCAATCGATATGAACGTTTGGGCGGAGCCGTCCTTGATAGGGCGCAGAAATAGTGATAATCGTTTAGTAAATAGCGGTGCGTAATTCTACCTTCGCAACACGCACCCTGATGTAATATTCCCCTCGATTTAAGACAAGAGCCTTTTTCCGGCGGAGAAAAGCCATGTTTCCAACAGGTTTTGAAGACATTCCAGGCGAGAAGGTATTGCGGCGGTTCAGGATATAATAGAAGTTTACGCGTCCTGACTTTATGTCCGCAGAGACGTCCGTACTCGTTTTGACGCGTGTATCGCGATGAATAAGATAGAAAATCAATCCGCGCTTCTCACTGAACCGTTCATCAGAGCATCTTCTCTCACATCGCTCATGGAGAGCGCTCCATCTCCGGCCGCCGCGGGTCAGGAAGCCATCGTAGTCCGCGGGGCGCGCGTTCACAATCTTAAGAATATCGATTGCGAAATCCCCCACAATCAACTCACGGTGATCACGGGAGTTTCAGGCTCGGGGAAATCCAGCCTGGCCTTTGACACCCTCTATGCCGAAGGTCAGCGCCGCTATGTGGAATCGCTTTCTGCCTACGCCCGGCAGTTTCTGGAGCGTATGGAAAAGCCGGATGCCGATGAGATCAGCGGCATTGCGCCAGCGGTCGCCATCCGTCAGAAAAACTCCACGCGCAACCCTCGTTCCACCGTGGCAACGGCAACAGAAATCTATGACTATCTCCGTCTGCTCTTTGCCCGAGTGGGCGTGACGATTTGCCCGAAATGCCGTGAAGTGGTGCGGAAAGATACGGTCGATGAGATTGCCGATCGTATTCTGGCCATGGAAACAGGCCGCCGTTTCCAGATGATGTTTCAACTCAATCCTGCGCCACCCGCCGCACAACGCTCACCGACCCCTAAATCGGCGGACGATTTTGACATTCCCGATGATTCATTCAACCATTCCGATGCGATCACGGAATCCTTCTCTTCAAACCTGAAGATCGAGAAACCTCTTTCCTCGCGCGCGCAAAGAAGCGCGAGGAAGTCGCGATCTCGCAGGGAAGGGGTTTCTGCCACGGGGAGTGCCATTCCAGTTCAGGGTCCTCAGTCGCCCGATGAACCTACAAAGCAACGCCTGTTCTCTCTGCGGCAGCATGGCTTCAATCGCCTTTATCAGCAAGGGCGCATCTTTGAATTCTCGGCGCCTGAATCCTTGCTGGAGATCGACTTTGCAAAGCCGGTTTTTGTGCTGGTGGATCGTCTTGCAATCAGCCCTGAAATCCGCCAGCGCCTGATCGATTCCATCGAGCTTTGTTTCCGCGAAGCTGGGGAGACCATTCTGGAGTTTCCCGCATACGAACCGCAGTCTGCGCCGGAATGGCTTGTCTTCAACGAGCAGTTCAAATGCAAAAAATGTGGAACCAGTTTTCAGGAGCCTGAACCGCGGCTCTTCTCGTTCAATAATCCTTTTGGAGCCTGCCCGCGTTGCCAGGGATTCGGGAATACAATCGCACTCGATTTAAATCTGGTTATCCCCAATAAAAATAAGAGTCTGCAAGAGGGCGCCATCGAACCCTGGACCAAACCGCGGTATCGCGAGTTCTTCGTCTCGCTGAAGCGGCTGGCGCGGTCGCGCGGCATCCCCCTGGATGCGCCCTACCATCAACTGACAGAGGCGCAAAAGCAGTGGCTGCTTGAAGGAGACGAAGACTTCCTCGGCATTCGCGGCTTCTTTGATGCGCTTGAGCATAAAAAGTACAAGCTGCACGTCCGGGTCTTTCTCAGCCGGTATCGCGGCTACACTCTTTGTCCGGAATGCCAAGGCGGGCGGTTGCGCCAGGAAGCGTTGAATGTGCGGATTGATGGAAAGAACATCACGGAAGTCTGCCGGATGTCGATCCGCGAAGCTCGCGAATTTTTTGCTAGCCTTCGTTTTTCTCCCGCTCAGATGACCGTGGCGGAGAAGCTGCTAGAAGAAATCTCCTCGCGATTGCGATTTCTGGATGAAGTGGGCCTGGAGTATCTCACTCTGGACCGCCTGGCTTCCACGCTGTCGGGCGGCGAGTCGCAACGGATTCAGCTCGCCACATCGCTCGGATCGAACCTAGTGGGCGCGCTTTACGTGCTGGACGAGCCTTCCATTGGCCTGCATGCCCGCGATACCGACCGGCTGATTCTTATTCTCAAGCGCCTGCGCGACCTTGGCAACACCATCCTGGTTGTGGAGCACGATCCAGCCATGATGCGGCGGGCCGATAAGATTCTGGATCTCGGGCCCGGAGCCGGCGAGCATGGCGGACGCATTGTTTATGCCGGAGACCTTGCTGGCCTGCTGAGGGATTCCCGCTCTCTTACCGGCCGCTACCTGGCTGGAGAGCTCAGCGTTCCCCTTCCCCACCTCCGGCGAAAGCCTGAAAAAGATTGGCTCAAAATTTATGGGGCCCGCCAGCATAATCTGAAGTCCATTGACGTCGCAATTCCTCTCGGAACCATGACCTGTATCAGCGGCGTTTCCGGTTCGGGGAAATCGACGTTGGTGCACGACGTTTTTTATAACGCCCTCGTCTCGCGGCGCGGCGTCGCAGCGCCGCGGGCTGAATACGACCGGCTTGAAGGCGACGCGGCGCTGGCCGATGTTGTTCTGGTGGACCAGTCGCCGCTCGGTCGCACGCCGCGCTCGAATCCCGTGACCTACATCAAAGCTTTTGATGAGATTCGAAGTTTATTCGCCGCGACTCCCGAGGCGCGCAAGCGCGGCTACACAGCCGGCACTTTTTCCTTTAACGTGCCCGGCGGTCGTTGCGAAGTTTGTCAGGGCGATGGAACCGTTACCATCGAAATGCAGTTCCTTGCCGACGTTGAACTGGTCTGTGAAGAGTGTCGCGGCCAGCGCTTCAAGCCAAGCGTACTGGAGGTTCGTTATAAAGGGAAGAGCATCGCCGAAATTCTGCAAATGACGGTCCGCGAAGCTTTAGCGTTTTTTGCCGGCACACCGAAGGTCACCAGCAAACTGCACATTCTGGAAGAAGTCGGGCTGGGATATTTGCGGCTGGGGCAATCCGCCACCACGCTTTCCGGCGGCGAAGCGCAGCGAGTGCGCCTGGCCGCTCACCTGGCGCAGCAGACCAGCGCCAATACGCTCTTCATCTTTGACGAGCCCACCACAGGATTGCACTTTGACGATATCAACAAGCTCTTGACCGCTTTCAGGAAGTTGATTGATTCCGGCTCAACGGTCCTGATCATCGAGCACAACCTCGATGTTTTGAAGTGCGCTGATTGGATTATTGACCTGGGTCCCGAAGGCGGGGATGCCGGAGGGTATGTGGTGGCCGCTGGCCCGCCTGAAGTGATTGCCAAGCAACCCGCGTCTCACACGGGCCGATTTTTAGCGCCCTTGCTGGCAAAACATTAAAAAGCGAAGAGGCGGCTGCTTGCCGCTCGCTTTTTCGCTCTGTTTTTCAGATGCCAAAGATAAGCGCCGGATTAATCATGTATCGAAAACAAAAGGGCCGGGTAGAGGTGCTGCTTGTGCACCCCGGCGGCCCTTTCTGGGCCAGGAAAGATGCCGGCGCGTGGAGCATCCCCAAAGGTGAAGTGAACAGCGGGGAAAACGAGCTTGCAACGGCTCAGCGAGAATTTGAGGAGGAAATCGGGTTACCGCCGAAGGGGCCTTTTCTGCCAGTGGGTGAGGTGCAACTCAAGAGCGGAAAGGTTGTTCGAGCCTGGGCATTTGAGGGCAGCCTTGATCCGAGCACAATTCGCAGCAATACCTTTCGCATGGAGTGGCCGCCCCGCTCAGGCCGTCTCCAGGATTTCCCTGAAATCGATCTCGCTGGATTCTTTTCAATTGAGGAAGCAAAAGAAAAGATCAACCCCGCTCAAATTGCCTTGCTGGAAACTCTCATGGAGAAGATTTCATGCTCTCCGGATACGTGAAAAAAATGGCAGATCGTTTTCAACGGATTGAAATAAGGGCAATCCCGTCGCTAAGTATTAATCAGGGTGTTCCATCATCCGAGGACAAATGGGGGATGATGATATGATGGTAATTAGAGAGCCATCTCATTCAGGAGGACTCCATTCAACTTAATGACTGAAAGCAGGAAGGCGATTCATCCCATCGAGGAATTGCTGCGCCAGCGCATTGCCGTCATCGACGGCGCAATGGGAACCATGATCCAGGCGCGCAAGCTCACCGAGGCGGACTATCGCGGCAAGGAGTTCGCTCATCACGCAAAGGAACTGCGCCTGAACAACGACCTGCTGAACATCACCCAGCCGGCGATTATTGAGGAAATTCACCATCAATATCTCGAAGCTGGCGCCGACATCATCGAGACCAACACCTTCAACTCCAACGCCATCTCCATGGCCGAATATGGCCTTGAAAAGCACATCCACGAACTGAACCTGGCGGGCGCGCGCAATGCGAAACGCGCGGTCGAAAAGTTCATGGCTTCGCACCCCGACCGCCGCTCGTTTGTGGCGGGCTCCATGGGGCCGACCAGCCGCACGGCTTCCGCCTCGCAGGATGTAAACAGCCCCGCTGCGCGCGCCGTCACCTTCGATCAACTCCGCGAAGCCTATTTTCAGCAGGCGCGCGGTCTGGTGGAGGGCGGCGTCGATCTACTGCTGGTTGAGACCATTTTCGATACGCTCAACGCCAAGGCGGCGCTCTTTGCCATCGATCAGCTTTTTGAGGAGATAGGCCGTCGTCTGCCGGTAATGGTCTCCGTCACCATCATTGACAAAAGCGGCCGCACGCTCTCCGGGCAGACGGTTGAAGCCTTCTGGATTTCCGTCTCGCACATGAAGCTGCTGAGCGTGGGCATCAACTGCG
>DATGKJ010000301.1:0-9531 GCA_035294685.1 Terriglobia bacterium
ATGCACCAGGCCTGGATCAAGTCAGTGATTCTCCAGGTCACGCTCTGGAGCCAGCCTTACATCAAAGATGGAGATTTCTAACGGCCCGTATGAGGTGGCCCGGCCTCCTACTTTTTTTAACTCTCTCCCGTCGGGGAGAGGGTGGACCGCGGAGCGGTCCGGGTGAGGGGATCGTTGGTTTGAGGCAGCGCCTCATTCGTGTGGCGTCATGATGGTTCAACACTTCACGGACGAGAGGCCCGTGCCACACGGCAACCTTGGACACTACCGAAATACGGGGATTCTTCCGCTTCCATGAAAATAGCCGATACTGCTGTTGAAACAGAGGAGTTCTGCTCGACAAGTCTTTAGCTCACGAACCTCTTCGCTGTCACCCCCGCGAAAGCGGGGGTCTGGATGGATTCCCGCTTGCGCGGGAATGAGTGCGCTATTTTCATGCCATGTAGTGAGTCAAAGGCTCATGGCGTCTTCGCTGCGCTCAGCGTCAGAATGACAAGAAGGTGAACTATGCGAAAAGTCGTCGTGCTCCAACACGCGGAATGCGAAAAGCCGGGATTGATTGCCCGGGCGCTTGAATCCCACGGGTATGCTCCTGAAACCATTCTCACCTCGGCCGGCGAGCCTGTGCCGAAGGACCTGAACCAGGCGCAGGGCCTTGTGATCATGGGCGGGCCGATGGGCGTCTACGAGCACGATCGATATCCCTTCTTGCGCGATGAAATGAGATTGATCGAGCGCGCCTTGCGCGAGTCGAAGCCCATTTTGGGCGTCTGCCTGGGCAGCCAATTGCTGGCCGCTGCGCTGGGCGCCGAAGTAAGGAAAGGCCGGCGGAAGGAAATCGGCTGGCATCCGGTTGCCTGCGCCGCATCGGCTCACGACGATTCTCTTTTGCAGGGCCTTGATCCCGAATTTACAGCCTATCACTGGCACGGAGATATTTTTGACGCGCCGAAAGATGCCGTCAGCTTGGCTTCCTCCCGTCTCACAGCGTGCCAGGCCTTCCGGTACGGCGAGAATGCCTATGGGTTTCTCTTTCACATGGAGATTGTGCCGGAAATTCTGGAAGGCATGCTCGGGACGTTCGCGGACGAACTCAAAGAAGAGGGATTGAGCCCTGATGCCATTCGCCGCCAGGCGGAGACATATCTGCCCACGCTTCAGGTTATCGGCAAACGTGTATTTGAAAGATGGGTAGGATTGCTGGATAGCCGCGAAAAAATCTAAAGCCTCCTTTTCCCCAGAAGCTGTTTCAAAACCTTTCGGACAAGCACAGCCCGGTGAAAAAAGTCGCCAGACTGTCATCCTGAGGAGCCGAAGGCGACGAAGGATCACTGTATTTCGTGGATTCTACAAATACAGGGATGCTTCGCTACGCTCAGCATGACAGCCTCCGGGTTTTTTCAGTAACTTGTTGGACAAGCAGAGCAAGGTTTTGAAACAGCTTGTAACCCCACAGAATCAATTTCCATCAGGCTATGGACTTCCGGCTCCAAATATTCAGCCTCAATCAAATGGCGGGAGCCGTCGCCGGCCTCAACCACCCGGATGCGGTCGGTATCTGCCAGCCGAGTGTCCCATTTCTCCTTGAACCGCCGATTGACCTCCGTCACATCGCAGACAAAAAAGAAATCGTCCGCGCCGGATTTCACCCCGAATCGGATTTCTGCAAGCTGACCCAGCGGCACCAGCCGCGAGCCGCAGCGGTCAAGCAACTTGAAAAAAATATCCGGCGCCCGCAGATAGATGCCCCATTTGCCGCCGGCGTATTCGCCTTGAAAAGACGCGATGTTGCCCTCACCCGGCCCTTCGGGCCACCCTCTCCCTGAGGGAGAGGGCAGAGGGCAGAATCCCTATGCTTCTTTCCATCGTCCCGCTTCGAGACGCTGCATCTTCCACACCCATCTCCCCTCGCCCGCTTGCGGGAGAGGGGCCGGGGGTGAGGGATACGCCGGCCACGCCGCCTGTACGTCCAACTTTCCATAGTTTGTGTTGGTTCACCACGCGGATGCGCCAGCGGTCATCCAGCAGATTTTCATTCTGGCTTTCCACAAAGTCTCGCAACATCCGGGCAGCTTTGAGCGGGTCAGAATCGAAACTTTCCAGCGCTTCCCGAAGGGGTTTTTCGCAGTTGCACAAAACGGACCCTATTCGCTGCGCTTGCGTCCGACGCCGGCGCCTTCCTCGACTTTGGCTTCAGAAAACGGAAGGTTGGGATTCTCAGCGAGAATGCGCTCGATGAGCTTTGCGGCGTCGGCTGAGAACGTCCATTCGTTCATTTCAGGCATGATGATGTCGAGCGCAAACCCCCTCAGGCGAATTTGGACGACTAAAGAAGAAGTAAATAGGTATCACAGCATAGCAGAGCCCCAACCAGAGTGGCACGGCCGTCTCGGCCGTGAGCACGGGCGGGACGCCCGTGCCACTCAATGAAAATTTGTGCAAGCCGCAAACATTTTAACCATTAGTCGCACAGGCGGGTCAAGCGGGCAATACGGATCCAGTGCATTTATAATTCCCCTCCTGATTCAGGAGGGACAGGGGTGGTTAGACTGCTGAAAAGTTCCTATCAATTAATCAGGGGGTGGGGCGGTGGATTGGCCGATCACTAAGTCTGCCTGGATGAGGTAATCCTTGCCGGCTTGTTTCGGGTTGGAAGATTCCTGGTGGAGGGCGTCGGCGGCGAGGCGACCCAAAAGGTCGGGATGCATATCCACCGTGGTCAGGCGGGGCACGAAGTAGGCGGCGAGATAGGTGTTATCGAAGCCCGTCACTGAAATATCTTCCGGCACGCGCAGGCCCCCTTGCGTCAAGGCGCTGATCAATCCCGCCGCAGTGAGGTCGTTCACGGCAACTGCGGCTGTGGGCCGAAGCGACATTTTCAGAATGCTCTGGCCGGCGGTGTAGCCGCCATCGAAGCGCTGATTCCCAATCAGAACCGGACCCGGCTCAAGTCCCCACGCCTTCATGGAGGCCAAATAGGCGTCATGTCGGGACAGGATGTTTTTCAGCGCCGGCTGCCCTCCGACGTAGGCAATCCTCTTATGGCCCAGTTGATGCAGGTGATCCACCACCTGGCGCATGCCGTTCAGATAATCCACCTTGAGGCTGCTGGCCCCCTGGCCGTGAAAATCCAGGTCAAAATAAGTCACTGCGATGCCGCGCTCGATGATCTCCTCTACCAAAGAAGAGGTCATTTCGGAAGTCATGATGGCGACGCCGCGAACCTTCTCTTCGAGCATGCGTTCGGCTGTGCGCTTCATCTGCTGAACGTTATAGCCGGTGCTGCTGAGAATCACCTCGTAGCCTAGTTCGCGCGCCCGCGCCTCGAAATTCTTGAAGACCTGAGCAAAAAAAGGGTTTTCAATATCCGAAACCACGAGCCCCAAGGTCATGTTGGTTCTCGCTGCCAGAGCGCGCGCGTGGCCGTTTGGGTAATACTTTAACCGGCGCGCGACGGCCATCACGCGCTTTCGCGTCCCTTTGCCGATGCGCCCCGTGGAATTCAGGGTGTGTGAGACCGTCGCCGTCGATACCCCCGCCGCCCGGGCGACGTCCCGAATCGTAGGCCCCATGCTAGCCTCCTGGCTGAATATGCAGATTGTTCTCTTATAGAATACAGGAGTTAAGAAAAATGAAAAGGGAGTTCACCAATTGTTTCTGACTAAGTCTCTACTCTAGCCTAGCAAGGCTGGATGCATGGTTAATCCAGGTCAAGGTCGCGGAGAGGCGGGGGCGCGGGTTCCCTGGGGGTTTTCTTCAGGGCTTCCTCAAATTTTCGCTCAAGCAGCTCGGGTTTGATTTTCTGTTCCGCCATGCTTTCGCGGAAGAGAGCGTCGCGCCGCGCGGCATCGCTTTCCAGAAGCTGGGCGATGTGGTCCAAATCCCTTCCATGAGTCTGCTTCTCGGATTGCCGGCTGTGAAGAACCTTGCCGAGCATCGGGTCGATGGTCAGCCGCGCCCCGCAGCACGGGCAAGCAACCTCAAAGCTTTCGCGATTGCGAGTTCCCATAGTTTTTAAGAAGCCAGAAGGCTCATGATCGGGCAATGAAGGCGCATCGCGCTGAATCATGCCATGATCATGACCGCCTGTGTTCTGCCCTCCTCCAGGCGCCTTTAACCTGCCATCTGGCCTTATGCTACTCGCCGGTGTTGCCCGTGTCAAATGCGATTTTCGACTTCTAAAATCTTGTTTTGACCTCGTGTTTGTGCTAGTTTCTGGAATGAGCAAATCTTGAAAGAAGCCTCGGGGTCTGGCTAGCTCTCTTGCCTGCGGAACGCGCGTGCCTTGATTTTAAGCTCCATGCCCAACGTTCCCCCCGGCCCCTCAGGCGCGCGATGTGAGCATGGAAGTTCGATTTCCGGAAGAGCCCCGCTTTCCGGCCTGGAAGATTCCCTTCCTGCAGTATCTGGTTGCGGTCGTTTTCGTGATTCTGCTTGCAGGATATTGGCGGCTGCAAGTGACGCATCACGAGCAATACCTTCAGCTTTCCGAGCGCAACCGAACCCGCGATCTTCCGATCATTGCGCCGCGCGGACGAATCCTTGATCGCGACGGGCGCGTGCTGGTGGATAACCTCCCCGCATTCAGCGTGCTCCTCTCGCGCGATGACCCCGCAAAGCTGATCCCTGAAAAACTGGAAGGAATCGCCCGCGGCCTCGGAATTGATTCTCGAGCGCTCGAACAGCAGGTCGATGAGAGCAAGAATCTGCCGCGCTTTCAGCCCATTGTGATCAAGAAATCCGCGACGATGCAGGATGTGGCGTTCGTGGAGTCTCACCGCACCGAATATCCCGAACTTGACCTCATTCAGATCCAGGAGCGCTTTTATCCCAAGCATGATTTTGCGGCTGCCCTGCTGGGTTACGTCGGAGACGTTTCGCCGGAAACGATTGCCCGGACCGGCAAGCGTTACCATCCGGGCGACGTGGTCGGAAAGACCGGCATCGAGCGCGAATACAATTCGATCCTATCCGGACAAGATGGAATGAAGCGCGTGGTGGTGAACAGCCGGGGGGAAGAGATGGGCACGCTCTCCACCATTGATCCCAAGCCCGGTCATGATCTGCGGCTGACGATCGATCTCAACCTGCAACTCGCGGCCGACCAGGCTATGGGAGGGCGCGAGGGAGCGGTGGTGGCGATCGACCCTCGTAACGGACAGGTGCTGGCCATGGTGAGCCAGCCGGCGTTCGACCCCAACGAATTTGCCCACCATATTGATCTGAAAGAATGGCAACAACTGAATTCCGATCCCGAAAAGCCCCTGATGAATAAGGCGATCCAAGCCCAACTCGCTCCAGGCTCGGTTTTTAAAATCGTTACGGCGGTGACAGGGCTTGAGACCGGAACGATTCACCCGAATTACACGGTGAATTGCCCAGGGTATGCCACGTTTTACGGCCATACGTATCACGACTGGTCGTGGGTGCATCATCGCGGCCATGGCGTGGTGGACCTCCATCGCGCCATCGTCCAATCCTGCGACGTTTACTTTTATACGGTGGGCAAAATGGTGGGCATTGACAAGCTGGACTATTTCGCCAAGCATCTCGGGCTGGGATCAAAGACCGGCATTGATCTGCCAGGCGAAGAGCCGGGGCTTATGCCCACCCCGGAATGGGTGGAGAAGCGCTTCCGGCACAAATGGTACGCGGGCGAAACCATCTCGGTAGCCATCGGGCAGGGCGCCGTGGCGGTGACGCCGTTGCAACTAGCCTACATGATCGGAGGCGTCGCTTCGGGCGGCGTCTTTTATCGTCCCCACCTGGCTTTTCGAGACGAGCTCTTGAAATGGAACCTCGATCCGCCTGCCAACGATCCGCGCGATTTTCCGCTCGATCCGGGCACGGTGGAAGCGGTTGACCGAGGAATGTGGGGCGTGGTGAACGAGGGGGGCACAGGAGCAAGGGCGCACGTGGCTGGCCTGGATATTGCCGGAAAAACGGGAACCGCCCAGGTTGTGAGCGTTGCCTTGCAACATTCGGCGCACAATGCAGATTACAAGAATAACGCATGGTTCGTGGGCTATGCGCCCTCAACCCGTCCTGAGATTGTGGTTTCAGTTCTGGTGATGCACGGCGGTCATTCCACCGTGGCGGCGCCGATTGCAGCGGATGTAATTAAAGCTTACTTTGCAGAACGGCATCCGGAACAGGCGCCGCCCGCGCCCACTTCCCGACAGCCGGAAATTGCAGGGCGCACTTCCCGTCAGCCCATTGCGGGATCTGAAAAGGCAAGTGTATTCCCGTAAGTGGCTTGTGTTTCAATGATTAAAACAACGCAGGTTGCCATTGGAAGCTTCTCTTTTCATAGGTTGAAGAAGAATGCGTAAAGGCTTTAATTTTCGAGATCTGGATTGGTTGCTCCTACTGATCTCGCTGGCGATTGCGGTGGTGGGCATCGTGGAGATTTACAGCACCACCATGCATACGGCGCTGGCGGACCAATACAAGAAGCAGATCGAATGGGTGTTAATAGGGGCGTTTCTGGCTTTGATCGTGAGTCAGATTGATTACCATCTCATTTTGGACCATGTGGCAGCGCTCTATGGTTTAACGCTTTTGGGTCTTATCGGCCTGCTGGTTTTTGGCCATCCTGTTGCTGGCACTCGCCGCTGGCTGGCGTTGGGCGGGCTTACTTTCCAGGTGTCAGAGATGGCTAAGTTGGTTATAATAATGAGTGTAGCGGCGTATTTTGCCGGTCGCAAAGCCAAGTCTGTCACGTGGCGAGACTTGGGTGCGCTTGGAATATTGGCAGGCATTCCCGCGGTGCTGGTGGCGCTTGAGCCTGACTTGGGAACGGCGCTGACATTGTTCCCGGCAATCGCGGTGGGGGTCTTCCTGGCGGGCATCCGGTTTCGCCAGATGGCCATCCTTGGACTGGCAGTCATTCTGATGCTGCCGGTGGGCTGGCGGCTGATGCATCCCTATCAGCGCGAACGATTGATGACATTCATCCACCCGACGCAGGATGTTCGGGGATCCAGTTATCAGGTCACTCAGTCCAAAATTGCGATCGGCTCCGGCGGACTTTGGGGGAAAGGAATTGGTCACGGAACGCAAAGCCGGCTAGGTTTCATCCCGGTATCTCATGCAGATTTTATCTTTGCCGCCTTCGCCGAAGAGCAAGGTTTCGTCGGCACACTTCTTGTGCTGGCGCTTTACTTTATTTTGCTGATTCGCCTGCTGGATGGAGCGCAATCGGCCGGGGACCGCGCCGGCGTTTTTTTTATCGTCGGCTTGGCGGCGGTTCTCTTCTTTCAAGTTGCCGTTAACGTTGGAATGATGATTGGTTTCCTGCCGATTACCGGCATTCCGTTGCCGCTGATGAGCCAGGGTGGTTCATCCGTCTTGTTCACGTTTGCAGGATTGGGCCTGGCCATGAGTATCAGGGTGCGGCGGCTGGTGAATTGAGCGCATGCAGCTTTATTGAAATTTTGAAGGATTTTTGAAGTCGGCCATTGTTCAGACCCAAGGCGCGCATCGAATCTCAGAGATGCTCAGTGCTTGGCCGCTTGCCAAGCCGAGGTGATGAGTAGCCTGCGCCGGAAGAGGTCGGGATATGATTCCAGACCGCAAGGCCGAATTGGGAAAGTCGGGAGTTGATCCCTTAAAGACAGGTCGATCCTCCCCAAATGGCCCAGGAAGGAGTTTCCATGACAAAAGAGTTGCTGATCTCCTCGTCCCCGCACGAGACGAAGGTAGCAGTGTTGGAGGATGACCAGCTCGTTGAGCTTTATTTTCAACGAGATACGGACGTAGGGTTGGTTGGAGGCATTTACAAAGGGCGCGTCAATCGCGTTTTGCCCGGCATGCAGTCCGCTTTTGTGGATATTGGCTTGGAACGCGATGCGTTCCTATACGTTTCGGATTTCTTTGAGGATTCCGAGGAATACGACCGCGTTTTTACAGAGGCTGAAAATCGAGTCAGCCGCATGACATCGGAAGAGGATAGCGCGCCGGCCATACCCTCGGCTGAAGCTCCTGCGCAGGAGGAATTAAAGACGGAGGGTGCTTCGACAGCCGAAGCTCCCATTAGTTCGCCTGTGGCCACCGAGCCTGTCGCAGGCGAGACCTCATCCGCCCCAATGAGCCAACCCCACGAGGCGCAAGCTTCCCCCCAGGGAAATGCAGACACAAGCTCAGTTGCTGCGGGCGCTGGAGAAAACGCAGAATACAAGCGACGTGAATTCTTTGGCCGCCGTCATCGTCGGCGTGGCCGGCACTTCCGGGAAGGCCGGTTTGGGGGGCGTCATGAAGCGCCCGAGCATCGAGAGTCATCCCCCTCGCGCGGCCTTGAACTTCTGCCCGGTGAATCGCTCGCCAAGTACGGTCATGCGGCCCAGGAAACCGCTGAGACCTCATCAGAAAGCTCATCAACGCTTGCCGAGGCGAGCCGTATTGTAGAACCCGAACCATCACAGCCCGCTGTGGAGAGCCTCACCGCGGTCCATGAGCCTTTAGCTTCCAGCGCTGAAACTTCGTTGCACTCAGCCTGGGAAGCTGGAAGCGCTCCGGAGGAAACTCCGGGCGTTGATGAGGCCCAGCCTGCGCCCGTTGAAGATCACTCAACGCTTTCAGAAGTCGAGTCTCTATCCGTTTCGGAATGGGGTTCCAAGCCGTTCTCAGAGCCTGACACGGCAGAGTCACGAACGGAAGGATTTGAGGTCCATTCGGAATTTGAGGCAGAGAACAACGAAGTTGAGCCTCCTTCGGAAGAACCAGAAGCCACGGAGTCGCTCTCTTCCCTGTCTTCCGAATCTGAAGAAATGCATGCTCCCGAAGCAACACCGGCAGAGGATGCAGCCTCCGCATCGGCAACGGAAAAAGAAGCCACTGGAGAGAGTTCTGAGCAGTCCTATACTCTGCGCGAGTCTCCTCACCGCCCGCGCGTCGCGCCGCACCGGAATCGCAGAGGGCGGGGCAGGTTTCGCGGGCATCGCGGCCGACGCCATGAATCAGGAGCATCTCATGGACAGGATGCCGCGCGCGGCGCAAACTACCAGACCCAGCAGATCCACGAATTGTTAAAAGAGGGTCAGGAAATTCTGGTTCAGATCGCCAAGGAACCGCTCGGCACCAAAGGAGCGCGCATCACTTCACACATCGCGCTGCCGGGGCGTTATCTGGTCTACATGCCCACCATCAGCCATATTGGCGTCTCGCGCAAAATTGCTTCCGAAGAGGAACGGTTGCGCCTTCGCAACATCATTCTGGAAAACAAGGGGACGCTCACCGGCGGCTTCATTGTGCGAACGGCGGGCGCCGGGCGGACGGAGGAGGAATTCAAAGCCGACCTTGCCTTCCTGACGAATCTCTGGAACGACATTCGCGCCAAAGCAGAGCGCACGAAGGCGCCGGCGCTGCTCCACCGCGACCTGACCCTGGTGGAGCGCATTCTGCGCGACCTGCTTTCGCCTGAGTTCAAGACCATCCGGGTGGATAATGAAATCGAATACCAGCACGTGCTGGATTTTGTGAATCGCTTCCAGCCAGCCCTGGTGGGCCATGTGAAACTCTACACCCGCGACA
>DATGKJ010000302.1:0-7243 GCA_035294685.1 Terriglobia bacterium
GCCGATATTGCTCCCACACTACTTGGCGTGATGGGAGCCGGGCAGCCTCAGGAGATGGGAGGACATGACTTAAGGGTGATCGAGAAGGCAGAAAGCGGAAGGCAGTAGGCAGGCTGAGCCTTCATCTGTCACTGCTGGTCATTCCTGTGGAGTTGAAAAATCAGTTCAGGGCGAAGAGTCTGGCGCCTGGACAGACCAGGTGATATTGAGGGTGGTTGGCAATTTTGAGCACTTCAATGCGGACCCAGGCTTTTCCTGAATTGAGGAAGCCCAGGCGTCGCGCGGCTGCGCGCGAGACGTCCAGAAGGCGGCCCCTTACATAAGGTCCTCGGTCGTTGACGCGGAGTATCAGGGAGTGGCGGTTTTTGAGGTTAGTAACCCGGATTTGAGTCCCAAGAGGCAGATCGGGATGAGCGGCGGTTAAACCATTCTTATCGTATACTTCGCCGCTGGCCGTTAGGCCTCCCTGGAATTCGTCTCCATACCAGGTGGCAACTCCATCTTTGGAACCGGCATGTATCGCGGCACGGGTGCAAACCGGAAGGCAAGTCGGTTGACTCGCCTGGGAGGGAGGGGAGATGGCTACAAATGCCGTCACTCCAAGCCCGACAAAGAATCTTAGCATTCAACCTCCTTCAGAAAACGCTTCTCCTCGATCTAAATTACCGCCTGTCCATTTCTCGTGACCTTGGGGATTTTGTCGAGGGGATATCTAAAAGCCTATCTGATTTTAGACAAAATTTCAAGCCAAAAATTAAAAAACTCTAATCAAGACAATGAGTTACGTCGCGGCAGATGCTGCATCGCGGACTTGTATATCCCGTGCTCCTACCCAAAACAGGACCCAGGATACGTTGCGCAAGGGGCGGCTTGCGCGTCCTACGGCCGCTGACCCGCTCTGCGACCGAAATGCCCAGCCATTTAATCATATTTTCCGGAACGAGATGGGGGCTTCAGGTGTCTACAACTACAGGTTCGAAGTTGCATAAGGGCAGGGAGCAACAGAGTGATCCCTGTAGAGAGTTTGAATTCCGCTGATCGTGATCGTCCTGAGCCGGGCGGCGGAGCGTTTATTGCGAGCTGAGCCTGGAACTGGTATCGTTAAGGCATGGGAAACATTGCTCGCTCGATTGCAGTACCGCTGGACGGAGTTCTTCCGGCGAACGCGGAAGAGGCAACCCTGATCGAAGAGTTGCGCGCCGGCTCAGAGGAGGCTTTTGCATATCTTCTGGCTGTTTACCGGAACCCGATTTACAACATGGCGTGTCACATCATGCGGGACGAATCCGATGCGGCGGACGTATTGCAAAACATTTTCGTGAAAATTATTCGAGGAATTAAACAGTTTCATAACGGCAGCAGCCTGAAGACGTGGATTTACCGTATTGCCGTGCACGAGGCGCTGAATTACCGGCGAAGCTGGTTTCGACGGCATCAGCGAGAAGTTTGTTCTCTTGATGATGAGCGTCCGGCTGCGGCGGCTGATGCTGCCCGAGCTTCTGAAACGCCCTATGAGCTTGTGGAGCAAACTGAAAGGCGGCAACTGGTGACGCGGGCGCTCAGGAGCCTGTCCGAGCCTTATCGCACCGTGGTGGTCTTGCGGGAGGTCGAAGACCTTTCGTATGAAGAAATTGCTGAGATTTTGGGCGTGGCGGAAGGCACGGTGAAGTCCCGCCTGAAACGAGGACGCGAACTTCTGAGGCGAAAGTTGGCGGGCTGCCTGGCGCCACAGAACTGAGGTCAGCGAAAATGTTTGAGTCATGCCTCGAAATTCGGGAGCACTTCTCGGACTACGTTGACGGATTGTGCTCGCAGGAGGCTTTGCTCTCGATCCGCTATCATCTTCGATACTGCGGTCCATGCCAGGAAGAGCTTGATCGAGCGCAAATGCTCAAAAGCGAGCTTCGCGCTTTGCCCCGTTCACCTGTTCCGCCTGAAGCCGATTTGCGGTTGAGGGTGCGCGTCTCGCAGGAGCTTAATCGCAATTTGCTGGGCCGGCTTTGGGTGCGTCTGGACAACCAGTTTCGCAGCATACTTCTGCCTGCCACCGGGGGGCTCGCGGTGGCCATCGTTTGCTTCTGCCTGATCATGGGCTCGGAGGTTGCGCCCCCTAACAATGCCCCGGATGTGCCGCTTTCTTTTGTCACGCCGCCTCAGGTTGTAGCCCTGGCGCCGCTCGATTTCAGCATGGGCGATAAACCTCTGATTGTGGTGACGTACATTGATGCGGATGGGCAGGTGATGAGCTACAAGGTGCTCTCCGGGCAGCATTCGCCTGAACTGATGCGTCATCTGGACCAGATGATTTACTTCAGCCGTTTCGCTCCTGCGATGGCGTTTGGCAGGCCGACGGATGGAAGAGTAGTCCTTGCATTAAGACAAATCACCATTCGAGGTTAACGGTCCGCTCAAAGATCCCACGTCACAGAGGTTTCTGGGAATCCCCGCTCCAAAGCCTTGTAACATTCTTTGCGCTTCGACTTCAAAGGATGCGATTTCCATTTCGATCACTTCTGATTTCAGCGGGAATACTCTGGCTTGCGTGTGCGGTGGCGCCCCTTTGCAGTCTTGCGCAATCGAGCGCTAGCGTAACCATTGATTCCAGCGAGACGCTGTTCACGGTCATAGCGGCGCTGAACGCCGCAGGTTATAACACGGGGCTTTACGCCAAGGCTGATGAAAGCATCCGGCAGGAAATTCGCAGCGAACTCGCCAGGAAACAGATTCCAGTTTTACCTCAGATTGCGAAATTCTATGAGGGTCATCGCGCGGACGATCCGGGCACGGACTTCGGGCAGTATGTCTCGCTCGCGCTGCTTCTGGACTCGCCTCCAAAATTCAACTTTACGATCCCCAAAGAAGACCTTCCGCCTGACGCCAGCGACCTCCGTAATCTTGTGCCTCTGCTGCGCGCATTTTATCGGGAAGCGGATATCGAGGGTCTCTACGCCCGGTTCCGGCCCAGGTACATGGAAGCAATCAGGCAATATTCGGAAACCATCCGCAGGGATATAACGCTGGCTGACGCCTACCTGCGCTTTCCGAGCGGAACTTACCTGGGCAGAACTTATCACATTTACTTGTGCCTGCTCGGGGTTCCGGAGCAGGTGCAGGCCCGCATTTATGGTGAAAACTATTACCTGGTGATTACGCCTTCAGCCCGGCCGCGATTCAAAGAGATCCGGCACCAATATCTGCACTTTCTGCTTGATCCGCTGGCAGTGAAATATGCGGCGGATATCCATCAGAAAGCTGCGTTGCAGGCCGTGGCTCGCAAGGCGCCGGCGCTGGGCCAGGATTTTAAAAATGACTACTCATTGCTGGTGACGGAATGCCTGATCCACGCCGTTGAATTGCGGATGGATAGACCCAAAGATGCGCCTCAGCAGGCGGCGAATGACCTCGCCTCCGGCCTGATTCTGACTCCCTACTTTTATAACGCCCTGCAGGAATATGAGAAGCAGGACAGCCCGATGAGCGTCTACTACCAGCAGATGATTCAGGGAATTAATCTGAAGAAGATGGAGAAAACGCTGGCGGACGTTCACTTTGCTCCTCCCAAGCCTGCGCCGAAAGTGGCGGCTGCTCCCGCGCCCAGCGAAAAGGATCATCTCCTCGATCAGGGAGACAATTTCATTTACCTCGGGCAATACGACCAGGCCAAGGCAGTCTTTAAGCAGGTGCTCGAAAAGTATGATCCTAAAAGCGAACGGGCGTTATTCGGGTTTGCCATTGCCGCCAGCAACACCCAGGAGCCAGACATCGCAGAGGAGTATTTTAAAAAGACCTTAGCCGTCGCTCACAACCTGCGGATTGTGACGTGGTCCCATATCTACCTGGGACGGATTTACGACCTGGAAGATCGGCGGGATGATGCCCTGAAGCAATACCGCGCTGCCTCGGTGACGGCAGCGACATTTCCCGAAGCGCTGGCTGCCGTTCAATCCGGCCTGCGTTTACCCTTCGGCGCGAAGTAAAGACCCTTTCTGGAAATTCGACGGATTCACCATCACAGGTAATTTTCGCGGCAAAATCGTGATCTCGACCGGCAATCTGCCGAGCGGCTCGCCATCCACTTCAATGGCTGTGGGAGATTCGGCCTTGGCTTCGATTCGCGCGCCCTGGAAATGATGCGTCTTGGGGTGCGTATAGATTTCACCGGAGTAAAGCACGCGGATGTCGCGGAGAAGTTGGAACATATTCATGTAGTCGATCACAGTGACTTCCAGAATGCCGTCATCCATCATGGCGGTCGGGCAAGGAAGCATCCCGCCGCCGTGGAAACGCCCGTTGCCAATTGCAACGTTCGTCACGCAATAGGCCGTAGGCTTGTTTCCGTCAATGCCAAGCTGCGCGTTTTTCCCTCGATAGCTTAAAAGCACGCGAAACGTGCTCCACAGAAAGGCAATTTTCCCGCCCAGCGGAACCAGAAAATTCTTCGCCCCTGCCGCCACCGCTCCACCCATTCCAAAGCTGACCAGATTCACGAAGTACCGTTCGGCAGGTGCGCCATCGTGGCGGGTGTACTTCACCTTGCCGAGGTCGATCAAGGCAGGCTCGCCAGTGATCAGAGTTTCGATGGCATCTTCCGGCCCGCGGCGCCCTGAAAACCCGAACATGCGCTGAAAATCGCCTCCCGTTCCGGTGGGGAGAATCCCCATGCAAGCGGCAGGACACGCCAACTGATCTCCGGCCATAAACCCGTTGGCGATTTCATTGAATGTCCCATCCCCGCCTACTCCAACGATCAAATCAAATCCCTGTCCAAGCAGTTCGCGGGTCAATTCGATGGCGTGCCCGCTGTGTTCCGTAAACCGCGCCGTGATAGGCCCCAACTTTTCTTCCAGGCGACGGGCCATTGATAGCCATCTTTTGCCGGTCCTGCCGCCTGCCGAATGAGGGTTGACGATAGCCGCAATTTTGCGCGTTGATGCCATAGATTCATTGATGCAGCGCGCTGAGTTATGTTTTCGAACGTTCGGCTGTCGCTATGTTCGGAGTCGCGCGCGAAGGTCTTCCACCGTATCACGCAAAGTTTCCAATGGATCACGCGTTCCGAAGTTAAGCTCCTTGCGGGCTTTGGTGGAATCGCAGTACCAGAACAGAGCCGACATTTTGATGGAAGCATCATCCAGCCGGAATGACTTGCCGACCAGCGGGAAGAGCCGCCGAAACAGGCGCGCGCTCCAAAGCGAAAGTTTCAGCGAGGGCTCAAACTTTGGAACCGGGCGGCGGGAGAGTCGCGCCACATTTTCGATTAATTCACGAAAAGTCCAATTCGCGCCGCCCAGCAGGTACCGCTCGCCCGGCCGGCCGTGGCGCATGGCGGCAATGAGGCCGCTCGCCGCATCGCGCGCGTCCACAAAATTCAGGCCGCCACGAGGAATTGCCAGAATCTGACCCTCCAGGAACAGAGCCACGTCGCCGGTCGAGGACAGGCGATCATCCCCCGGTCCCAGGATCAGACTGGGGTTAACGACGACAATCGGCAACGGATATCGGCGAGCAAAATCCAGAGCCAGTTTTTCTGCAAAGATCTTGCTCAGGTAATAAGGCCACTCCGCCACAATCTCGTTCTTATAATCGGACTCTTCATTGTAGGCTATTGGTTCATGGCCTACGGCGATGGTTCCGGAGGAGGAAACCATGACAACCTTGCTCGCACCGCACTTCTGAGCCGCTTCGCAGATATGGCGGGCGCCTTCGATGTGGGTGCGATAGAGGATTTCCTGATCGGCAGGATTGCGGGAGACGATTCCGGCCAGATGATAAATCTCGCTCACCCCCTGCGCCGCGCGTAGCACGTCTTCAGCGCGCGTAATGTCGCCGCGGGCAGTCTCAATGCGCGTTTCGCCCTCGAAGCGCGTTCCGCCGCGACATAGCAGCCTGAGAGTGGTTCCGTTTTCCTGCGCTTTCAGTTGCTCGACAAGGTGTTGACCCAGGAAACCCGTGGCGCCTGTAATGAGGATGATTTTCATGGATGAGAGCGGCAGGTCATCGTGCAGCATCTTCGGCCAGCGGAAGAAAATGGCAGCCCGTCAGCGATTGAATGTCAACCCGGTTGCTGAAAAACTCCTGCGATCTGTCATTCCAGGGAACCAAAGGCGACAAGAAATTTCACAAGCCTTTTAATTGCAGAGCGAGATTCCTCGCTTCGCTCGGAATGACAGAATCCATAACCGTTTTTTACCAATTCACTAAGACTCGCGCTGCGGCGCTGCTCCGACGTCGGCCATCAGGATAGGCGCGAAATGCATCAGGGTGACGCTGGGCTTGTGCCCGACGTGCGATTCCGCCATGGCCAGGGCTTCTTCCATGTTGGGCGCCGTATCCCACCCCATCAACTCCGCAGCGCGCTTTGATTCCGCCCCCACGCAAATCACTTTGCTCACGTGCGCCCGGCCATTTTCGCCCCAGTACCACATGTAAAACGGATGCACGCCGTGATAGGCATTGCCCGCGCGATACATGCGGATATATTCCGGGTTATGGGCGAACTCGGCCTCGTATTTGCGTTGCAATTCAAAGGAATCGCGCGTTTCCGGCAGCAGGCGGTGGAAGAATTCGATATAAGACGGATGGTGGAGCAGGTCAAACTCGTCGTAAAGCGGATGCGTCAGGATGAGAACGCCGTTTTTCCTTACCACCGGCATGCCCCGATACATGTTGTGGAAATAGCCGAGCGCCATCACCTGCACCAGAAGAGGGTTGAGGATGGAGTTCACATTGTAGGGCGAGATGAAGGGGATGCCGTAGACGACAACGTCGGATTGTCCCTCGACCGGCACGCAATACTGGGCATAGCAGTACGCCAGAGTTTTTTCATGCACCGGCAGGGTAGCTCCGGCATGGACCGCAATCATTTCATAGGAAGCCGGAATCGCAAAGAGCAGTTTCCTTTTCGTCGCGCGGGGAAGACTGCGCAAGCCCGACCGCGCCAGGGCAAACATCATCCGATCGTAAGGCGAATGATGGTCTTCATTTTTAACAAAGAAAGCCATGCGGGGATCGAACATGGCATTGTTCAGCACTGTCTCGATATGAAATACCTTCAGATGCTGATTGATGATCTTCCCCACGCGATCGCAGGAGCGGCTCATCGCGGAACGCGTATGGTCAAAATAAGAGTCGCATTCCAGGATGGTCTGCGGCGTGTGGTGCGCCTGAAGCGCGGGATAATCGCAAAGCCCCACGCCCACGGACTTGTTGCCGCCGTCCATCGGCACCAGATTGATGTTCACAT
>DATGKJ010000303.1:0-2772 GCA_035294685.1 Terriglobia bacterium
TCTGATTTCCGGATTTACTTCGCGGTTTGAAAACCTTCAGGATCGCCTGCTCTTCGTCAAGTCCGGGGGCCGCACCGCCCTGCTGGACGCCATCTATCTGGGCCTTCAGGAAATGAAGAAGGCCACCACCAACCGCAAGGCCTTGCTGGTGATCTCCGACGGCGGAGAAAATCACAGCCGTTATACCGAGCGCGACATCAAACAGATGGTGAAGGAATCGGATGTGGAGGTTTATGCGATCGGCATTTTTGAGCCGCTCAGCTCCCGCGACCGGACGCCGGAGGAAGCGGCGGGCCCCAGTTTGCTTTCCGATCTGGCCAACATCACGGGCGGCCGCATGTTCAGCGTTGAGGACCCGGATGAGTTGCCTGACATTGCCGAGAAAATCTCCATCGAGCTTCGCAACCAGTATGTGCTCGGGTACAAGCCTTCCAATCTGGTTGCGGACGGGCGATGGCGGCGCATTAAGGTGAAACTGAACCCTCCTCGGGGTCTCCCTCCGCTTCAGGTCTATGCTCGCACAGGATATTATGCGCCGACTCAATAAAATGACGCCGCGAGTCATCTTCTCAGGAATTCTGGCCGCATGCCTTGGGGCATGCCTCGGGACCCTTCGCGCCGCCCAGACGCAGGCTCCGCAGCCCACCAGCGGACAGGCTCCGGCCATTCAAAAACAGAATGGTCAGTACACGCTGCACGCCAACGTCAATCTGGTGGTGCTGCACGCGACGGTGGTCGATAAAAAAGGTCACATGATCGACGATCTTGGACGAAACGACTTTCGCGTGTACGAAAACGGCGTGCCGCAGAAGCTGGCGGTATTTACCCATAGCGACATTCCGGTGACGATGGGCATTGTGATTGACGATAGCGGCAGCATGCGCCCGAAGCGCCCGTCTGTGAATGCGGCGGCCCTGGATTTTGTGAAGACTTCAAACCCGGACGATCAGGTCTTTGTGGTGAATTTCAACGACGTCTACTACCTCGATACGCCGGGGAATTTCGCCTCAAATATGGAGCAACTCAAGGCGGCGCTCGATAAGATTGACTCGCGCGGCGGCACGGCGCTCTACGATGCCGTTTATGCCTCGCTGGATCACCTGAAGCTTGGAAATCGGGATAAAAAAGTTTTGCTCGTCATCACCGACGGCGAGGATAATGCCAGCCGCTACACTTTCGATCAGTTGGTGCGCTACGCACAGCAATCCAATGCGGAAATCTATACCATCGGTCTGCTTGGTGGCGATGAATCCGGCGGCGGACTTTTTAAAATCCACAGCGGCGGAGATCGGCATGCGGCAAAAATCCTAAAGGAGCTGGCCGAAGCGACGGGCGGCAAGGCCTATTTCCCGAAGTCGCTCGACCAGGTGAACGAGACTTGCGAGCGTATTGCTCACGTGATCCGCGACCAATACACCCTGGCTTACTATCCCACCAACACCGCCAAAGATGGAACTTTCCGGACCGTTCGGGTGGAGGCTTTCATGCCCAACTCCAATAAGCGTCTGATTGTGCGCACCAAGCCCGGCTATTTCGCTCCGAAGTCCGGTGAACTCAGCATGAACATCGGCCTGAAATCCAACCTGAAGTAACCCTGTCATTCTGAGAAGCCACAGGCGAGGAGGAATCTCGTAAGTTCTTTCTTGGCAGAGCGAGATTCCTCGCTTCGCTCGGAATGACAATGTCCCTGGTTGTTTTTTAGCAACTTGGTAGGGGCGGGCGGCGTCCGCCCCAAAGCGGTAGAGGCGCGTAGCGCAGTGGTGGAGGCGCGCGCTGTGTTGCAACCGAAAAAAACGGGGGCGTGCACAGTGCAGTGATCCCGAATTCGCAAGTTGAAAACAAAGGATTTAGCCTAAACCACTGGAAATTTAATACTAACCATCGTGTTTTCAATAATTTGACTAGCGCAATTTCAACTTGCGCGAAGTTGAATTTCCACAGCTTAACTTATTGATGAAACGGCACATACTTCCAATTGGGCTGGGCTAACTTACGAATTCGGGGTGATTAGTGGGCGCGCACCGCACGCCCCTACAGATAGGCGGCAAGACCGGTCACGCGCTCGCCTATAATCAAGGTGTGAATGTTGTGCGTGCCCTCATAGGTATAAACAGATTCAAGATTGCACATGTGGCGGAAGATGGGATATTCATCGGCCACGCCGTTGGCGCCCAGAATGTCGCGCGCCGACCGCGCCACATCGAGCGCCATCTTCGCATTGTTGCGCTTCAGCATGGAGATATGGGCGAAGTCAGCGCGCCCCTGGTCTTTTAACCGGCCCACGTGCAAGGCCAGCAACTGCGCCTTGGTAATTTCCGTAATCATCTCGGCTAGCATCTCCTGGACGAGTTGATGAGAGGCGATGGGCTTTTCGTCAAACTGTTTGCGGATTTTGGCGTATTCCAGAGCCTCGTTATAACAGGCCATGGCTGCGCCGAGAACGCCCCAGCCGATGCCATAACGCGCTTGCGTCAGGCAACTGAGCGGCGCTTTCAGTCCACGAGCTTCGGGAAGCGCGTTGCGCAAAGGAATGCGCGCATCCTGGAGTGAAAGGATGCTCGTGACCGAGGCGCGCAACGACCACTTGCCCTTGATGTCTCTGGCGCTGAAGCCCGGCGTTCCTTTTTCGACAAGAAACCCGCGAATACCTTCCTCTGTCTGCGCCCAGACGAGCGCTACGTCTGCGATTGAGCCAGAAGTGATCCAGGCCTTCTCACCATTCAGAATGTAGTCATTGCCGTCCCTGACCGCTCGCGTGCGCATGGCGGCGGG
>DATGKJ010000304.1:0-4259 GCA_035294685.1 Terriglobia bacterium
ACTTTCAAGCCGCCGTCAAACACTACCGACTTGCGGCCAGTCGAACGACCAGCATCCCCGAACAGCGATATCTCATGATGCAGGCGGCCCGGCTCAGCGAAAGCATTGGAAGCACAGACTGATAAGGGAGCCAGCAGCGCAGCGTGACGGTTGTAAGCCATGGGAGTGTCATTCTGAGCGGGCTTGGCGAGCGAAGAATCTCAGTATTTGTGAAGTCAAGCGAAACCGGATGGATTCCCGCCTGCACGGGAATGACGGCGCCAGTTTCATGCTCAGTGTGTGAGCCAAAAGCTCATGGCGTCTGCGCTCAGTCAAACTCGGCGCGGGGCGGGGGCTGGTTCTGGCTGACGCGGCCTGCGGTAATCTCAGCGATGAAATAGTTTTCGCCGCGAATGGGAGCGCCCGCCATGCGGCGGAGCAGCGCAAGCTGGCCGACGTGGGTGAGGGCGTCGGCAATGGGGCCTTGGAAGAGCTTTTCGGCGGATTCGCGCAGGGGAAGACGAGAAGCCAGATAATCGTCAAACGCCTGGAGGGCAGCGAAGAAGCGGGCCGTGTCCTCCTGCCACGGAAGCAGTTTTGAACTGCGCCATTGAGGCGTTCCCTGGGCTGTTGACAGACCCCAGTCGAGGAGATCACTCAGGTGGGCAAGAATCTCATGCGGGGTTCGGGCGCCCTCGCAGGCCCGAAAATCAGCAAAGGCGCAGGGCGCGTCGCGGAGAGTCTTGGCGCACCGATAGGCCAGGGTCGAAAGCGTGTGACGGAGCATCTGCCGGCTGGCATCCATGGCTGAACGGCCCCATGGCGCAAGTTGCGCTACTTTTTCTCGGATTCTTCCTCAGGGGGAGCGGCGGCTCGCTCGGCAGCCTGGGCTTCTTCCGCCGCTTTGCGTCGCCGCTCGATGCGCTTGGCGCGGGCTTCGGCGCGCTGCGCAAGCGCCTCAGTTCCGATCAGTTCCAACACGGCTGTGTCTGCGCCGTCGCCCTTTCTCCATCCCGTATGGATAATGCGGGTATATCCGCCGTTCCGCGAGGCGTAGCGCGGGGCGATTTCCTCAAAGAGTTTCTTCACCGCGACGGCGCTCAGGCAGTAAGCGGCAGCTAATCGGCGCGCGTGCAAGCCGCCGCGCTTGCCCAGGCTGATCATTTCTTCGGCAAGCCCTCGCGCCGCCTTGGCTTTGGCCACGGTGGTCTCGATGCGCTCTTCCAGAATCAGGGAAGTCACCAGGTTGCGCAGCAAGGCGCGGCGATGAGAAGTGTTTCGGCTGAGTTTGCGGCCGTAATTCCGATGACGCATGTTTTCGTTCCTGTCTTTAAGCCTGAGGCGAGCCTTCCTCCTGGGCTGGCGGCTGCGACGGCGGCTGAATCTGGGAGGGTGGAATGGGATTGCCTCTTTCATCAAACTTCATGCCCAGGCTCAGCCCCATGAGTCCCAGGATTTCCTTGATTTCGTTCAGGGATTTGCGCCCGAAGTTCTTGGTCTTGAGCATATCCGCTTCGGTCTTTTCCACCAATTGCCGGATGGTCTGGATGTTGGCGTTCTTCAGGCAATTATAGGAGCGAACCGAAAGCTCCAGCTCTTCCACCGAGCGATCCAGATTCTCGTTGCGGATCAGAGGCGACCTTTCGGCGGAACCCGCTTCCGCCTCCTGCGGCTCCTCGAAATTGATGAAGATGGTCATGTGATCCTTCAGCAACTTCGCGGCGTAGCCGATGGCGTCCTGAGGCGAGATCGACCCATTGGTCCAAACGTCCAGGGTGAGCTTGTCGTAATCCGTCATCTGCCCCAGACGCGCCGCCTCCACCGTGTAATTCACCTTGCGGATGGGCGAGTGCACTGAATCCACCGGGATATAGCCGATCGGTAAATCCTCATCAAAATTCTTCTCTGCGGAAACATAACCTCGCCCCAGTTGAACGCGCATTTCCACGCGCAGGCTTCCGCCTTCGCTGACGGTGGCGATGTAAACATCCGGGTCGAGAATTTCAACATCCGGGTCTTCCTGGATCATCCGCGAAGTCACTTCACCCGGCTGATCCACATTCAGGTACAACGTCTTGGGATCTTCGACGTTCATTTTCAGCGGAATCTGCTTGAGATTCAGGATAATGTCCGTCGCATCTTCCACTACGCCGGGGATGGAAGAAAATTCATGCATGACGCCCTCAATCTTCACGGCGGTGATCGCTGCGCCCTCGATGGAAGACAGCAGGACGCGACGAAGGGCGTTCCCAATGGTTGTCCCGAAGCCTCGCTCGAACGGTTGTGCCTGGAAGCGTCCGTACTTGTCGGTCAGCGTTTCCACGTCGCAGACCAAACGCTTGGGTTTCTGGAATCCTGTCCACTGCATCGTTTAAACACCTCCTGCGCGCTGCGAAAAACCCGAAAATGGGAATCTGAGAATCCCTGGAGAAATCTCGAAGCTGCTCGCGGCCGCGCTTTGCGCGGTCAATAGCAAGAATCCATGCGCCACGATTCTCAGTTTGAGTTTCCGGGTTTTCATTTTGCGCGCTTTTACTTCGAATAAAGCTCGACGATCATCTGCTCCTGGATCGGGAAATTCACGTCCTCTCTCTTGGGGAACGAGGTGACCCGCCCCTTCATCTGTTCGCGATCGAATTCCAGCCAAGAGGGAAGACTGCGGTTGCCGGCCAGATCCAAAGCCCGTTGGATTGAAGGCAACTGGCGGCTGCCCTCTTTCACGGCAATTTCCTGTCCCGGAGCAACCTGGAAGGAAGGGATATTCACCTTTCGGCCGTTGACCAGGATGTGGGAATGGCGCACCAGTTGGCGCGCCTCGGCGCGAGAAGTGGCAAGCCCCAGACGATAGACCGTATTATCCAGCCGCCGCTCCAGCATGGAGAGCAGGTTTTCGCCCGTGATCCCTTTCGCCCGCGCCGCTTTCTCAAAGTAAATCCGGAACTGATCCTCCAGGATGCCGTAGAGGCGGCGGACCTTCTGCTTTTCACGAAGCTGAAGCCCGTATCCGATCAGCTTGGGTCGGCGGGATTTGCCGTGCTGACCCGGCGGGAAATTGCGCTTCTCAATGGCGCACTTGTCCGTCAGGCAGCGTTGCCCTTTTAAGAAAAGCTTGATCCCTTCCCGGCGGCATAACCGGCAGACTGCATCACGATACCTTGCCAAACGATCCTCCCTGAAACTTCGATTGCGTCATCCGTTCATTCTGCCATTCTGTAAAGGTCGGGCTGAAAAATCAGCCTTCTACGCTTTAACGATTCCTAAAAAATGGTCCGATGATTCAATAATACATTGAATCAATCTTCTAGACTCTCCGCCGCTTCGGAGGCTTGCATCCATTGTGCGGGATGGGGGTAACGTCCTTGATGTTGCGGACCTCCAATCCGACAGAGGCCAGCGCTCGGATGGCAGACTCGCGGCCCGCGCCGGGCCCTTTCACGCGCACTTCGACGGAACGCATGCCATGGTCGCGCGCGGCTGACGCAGCCCGGATCGCCGCCTGCTGCGCCGCGAATGGAGTTCCCTTTCTGGAGCCTTTAAAGCCGAGCGCTCCCGAACTCGACCAGCACACCAGCCGGCCGTCCGGGTCCGTGATGCTCACCAGTGTGTTGTTGAAAGTCGCCTGGATGTGAACAATCCCTACGGGCACAACTTTCTTTTCTTTTTTCTTAAAAACTTTCTTTTTGCCTGCTTTCGCGGGCGCCGCTTTTGCCATAATCCCTTTTGTCCTTATTTCAGCAGAGGGTCGTCTGCTCAGAGCTTCGAGCGAGCAAAGAACCCGATTACGTCTTTGCAGTGGCCTTCTTCTTATTGGCAATCGTGCCCTTGCGCGGACCCTTGCGCGTTCTGGCATTGGTATGCGTCCGCTGGCCTCGAACGGGCAGATTGCGCCGGTGCCTCAAACCGCGATAAGAGCCGATCTCGATCAGCCGCCGGATGCTCAGGGCAACCTCTTTTCGGAGATCGCCCTCGATGTTGCCCTCATCCTCGATAATCTGGCGGATGTGAGTCACTTCATCATCCGTCAGATCTTTGATTTTCTTGTCCGGGTTCACGTTCGCCCGATGGAGGATCGAGAGCGAACGCGCGCGGCCAATGCCGTAAATGTAAGTCAGGCCAATCTCAGCCCTTTTAGAAGGCGGTAAATCAATTCCAGCAATACGTGCCATATGAACCTCAGGCTATCGGATACCGAATTTCAGGCTTCAGGTTTGAATGGTTCTGTGAATCAAGCGTCTCAGCTTCAGGCGTCATCAGCAGCCGCTCGAAAACTGCGATCCTTG
>DATGKJ010000305.1:0-4805 GCA_035294685.1 Terriglobia bacterium
CCAAAGCTTGCTGCCAAAATAGGCTCCGGGCTTATCAGCGACTGCCTGGCATATCGTCTGGAAAACGACCGGCAAATCTTCATCCGGCGGGTCTTTCAGGGTAAGTTTTATGCGGACGTCGAACCGCTGGGTGGTCCGCCTCACTTGATATCCTTCCAGGCGGGGGCGTTCAGAGAAGATGCGGTTGAACGAGGCTCCTTTGCTGCCGCGGTGAATTCGGTTTCGGTAAATCTGACGGCGGAGAGCATCCGGGCCAAACCCGGAGAGCGCTTTCGTGAATCTAAGCAATCAGTGGACCTTACACAGGCGGAGATCATTGTTGCAGTCGGGCGAGGAATTAAGTCGCCCGAGAACCTGGAATTGGTGAAGAAACTCGCGGAAGCGCTGGGCGGAGAAGTGGGAGCCTCGCGACCCATCTGCGATGGGGGATGGCTTCCGATGGACCGCCAAATTGGAAGCTCAGGCCAGACGGTCTCGCCCAAACTTTATGTGGCGCTCGGAATTTCCGGCGCCATCCAGCATCAGGTGGGGATGAAGGGCGCGCGCACCATCGTCGCTATCAACAAAGATGCCGAAGCGCCTATCTTTGAGATTGCCACCTATGGCATTGTGGGCGACTTGTTTGAAATCGTTCCGCCCCTGATCGAGGAGATCAAGAAAATCAAAACGGGATAGATGACGTGGGCTTGTCCGCCTCGGATGGCCTGTTCGAGGATCATTGAGCCCGAGAGATAGAGAACAACGAGCAGGGAATGAGAGTTGTTTATGATTTGTCCGATTTGCCAAAAACGCAAAGCCAAACGGCACTGTCCGGCTAAGTCAGAGATGATCTGCGCCATCTGCTGCGGCACGGAGCGCGAAGTGACGATTGACTGCCCCTCGGATTGCCCGCATCTCGTGGCCAGCCGGCAGCATTACGACTCCCGCCGTGTGGTGGATTGGGAGAAAATGCCCTTCGCTGACCAGCGAATCCCTGAGTCGGCGCTGGAAGTTCATCAGCAACTATTCATGGAACTCTCTTACGGGGTTCTGGAATGCGCGAGTGAGAATCCGTCCCTGGTGGATTCCGACGTGCAGGCGGCTCTTCAGGCCCTTGCCGAAACCTATCAGACGCTGGCGACTGGAATTGTCTATGAGAAAGCGCCCGATCATCGCCTGCAACGCGAGCTTTATGACCGGCTGAGGAAGATTATTGAGGAGCATCAGAAAAAGACGGATGGCAGGCTGATCGCCAGCCCTTACGCCCGCAACTCAGAGATGCGTGATTTCCTGGTCCTGTTGGCCCAGCTTGCCGCGGGCTGGGCTAACGGCCGGCCAAAAGGGCGGGCTTTTATGGATATGCTTCGCTCCCAATTTAAGCCGGGAACGTTTGCCTCCAAGGCGGGATCAAGCCTGATTGTGACGCCGTGATCAACTTTTCTCACGCGGCTCATCTTGAAATTCAGGGCGGGATGAATTAGAAATTCAGGAAACGAATTCGCAGTGGCTGTTCCTGCGGGGCGCTTTACCTATGAAGCCTTCTGAGGAAATCAAGTCCGCCGTCGATATCGTAAAAATCGTAGGCGATTATGTGCAACTGCGCAAAAGAGGCGCTAATTACGTCGGGATCTGCCCTTTTCATCAGGAAAAGACTCCTTCCTTTGCCGTTCATGCTGCGAAGCAGATCTTTCATTGTTTCGGTTGCGGGGTGGGAGGCGATGTTTTCAAGTTTGTGATGCTGATTGAAAACGTTACCTTCCCCGAGGCTCTGGAACGGGTGGCCGAAAAGGCGGGCATTCCGAAATCGCAGATTTCAGATTTGAGATTTCAAAAACTGGATGACGGTCAGGCCAAAGAACGGGCAGCGCTCCATCAAATGCACGAATTCGCCGCTCAGTTTTTTGCAACGCAATTGGGAGGAACGGCAGAAGGGCGGGCCGCCAAGGCGTATCTGGCAGATCGCGGGCTAAGGGATGATGTGCTGGCGCATTTTCGATTGGGATATGCTCCCTCGGAGGGGAGCGCTCTTGTGCGCAGGTTGGCCGAAGCTGGTTTTTCGAGTGAGTTGATGGAGAAGAGCGGGTTGGTCGTGGCAGGGCGGGAAACGAATTTCAAGTCTCAAATTTCAGATTTTAAATCATACACAGATCGCTTTCGCCGTCGGGTTATCTTTCCCATCACCAATGAGAGTGGCAAGGCCGTAGCTTTTGCAGGGCGCGCCTTGGCTGACGAGCAGCCGAAATATCTCAATTCTCCTGAAACGCCCATCTATACAAAAAGCAGGATTCTCTATCATCTTCACCAGGCAGGCCCGGCCATTCGTAAAGCGGATGCTGCCATCCTGGTTGAGGGCTATATGGATTGCATCGCGCTGGCTTCGAGCGGGATTGAGAACGTTGTTGCTTCCTGTGGCACAAGCTTGACGGCCAGCCAGGTGCGCCTTCTGGCGCGTTACACGCGCCGCGTGATTGTCAATTTTGATCCGGATTCAGCCGGAACCGCGGCCACCGACCGTTCCCTGGGAATGTTCCTGGAGGAAGGATTTGAAGTGCGAGTACTCGCCCTTCCGGGCGGGCTTGATCCTGACTCCTTTATTCGCAAAGAGGGGGTGAGCGCTTACCAGCGGCTTTTGGAGCGGGCTCCGACCTATCTCGATTATTTGACAGATCGCGCCGCCGCGGCGCATGATCTCAGCACGCCGGAAGGGAGAGTCCGCGCGGCCAACGTGGCGCTGCCGTATCTGGCAAAGGTCAGCAACCCTCTTTTGCGTCACGAAATGGCTGGCCGGTTAGCCGAGCGCCTGCGACTGGACGAGGCATTGCTTCGTAATGAATTAAAACGCGCGGCGCAGACCGGCGGACGGGAGATTCAGCTCCAACCGGAAGCTGCTTCATTAAAGGCCAGTCCTGCAGAGAAGGAGTTGCTTTGGGCATTCCTGGAAAATGCCGAACTGGCTGCGGAGTTTTTGCCCACGATGGAAAGCTGCCTGGAAGGGCTGCCAACTGCCGGAATCTTCAAAAAGCTTCTCTCGGAGTATCAGCAGGAAGGGGATCTGGATATCAGGCGTCTGGAAGATTCACTTTTGCCAGAAGAGCGCCGTTACCTGTTCGAGGTTCAATTCACCGCTCAGCAGCCCCTTGACCGGAAAAGGGTTATTTCGTGCTTTAATGCTTTGAAACTTCGCCAGATGGAGCGAGAGCGTACAGATTTGCAGCGGGCCATTGAGCGCGCTCAGCGTGAAAATGACCGGGAGATGCTGAGCCACCTTTTGGAAGCTAAGTTGCGATTAATCAAGGGCTTGGCTCAACTGAAGCAGGCGTGAGAAAGGCTGGTTTCAGTTTCTGATCATAATTTGGCTATAAGATTGCCAGTCTGCTATGGTTGTTCAATGCGTCCTATTCTCAATCCGGCATCCTCAGGTTTGGTCTCATGTTTTAGGGCCAAAGTCTGTTCATAAACCGCTAACTGGTAGGCGTATTATGCATCAAATCATATAGGTGGGATTTCCTAAAGACTGGGCTTGGCTTGCGGTCCTGCTCCCCATATGGAATGTCTTGTAGAATTTCGCCGGAATCACAAAATGGAAATTCCTGCCTTAGTGGGGCGGTTCATGAGATTTTGAGTTAAAGATAGCAATATGCGGAGAAAAAGCGTCTAGAATATGTGGCGACAAAGGCAGACGATGTAGGCCAAAGTGAGCCCAGGAAACGGTCTGATTGGGATTCCCCCACGGAGGGAGGTTTAAGCATTGGCATTTGACGAGAAATTCGATCAGGTTAACAAATTGATTCACATGGGTAAGGAGAAGGGTTATCTCCTCTACGACGAGGTGAATGACCTCTTGCCTTCGGATGTACATTCCGCCGAGGAACTGGAAGACGTCCTCTCCATGTTTGATAATGCGGGGATTGAGGTTCTCGAATCTCCACGGCCGAAGCTGAAGGAGGATGAAGAAGTCAAGCTGGATGAAACTGGCGAAGAGGATCTTGACCTCACTCCCGGCGGGCTGGATAAGACCAACGACCCTGTGCGCATGTACCTGCGGGAGATGGGAACAGTTCCGTTACTGACTCGCGAGGGCGAAGTGGAAATTGCTCGCCGCATTGAGCGCGGCCAGGTGGCGGTGCTGAAAGCCCTTTCGCGCTCTCCCATCGTGGTGCAGGAAGTGATCGCTCTTCGGAAAGAGTTGGCGGAGGGCAAGCGCAATATCAAAGAGATCGTGGTCTTCAACGATGAAGAACTGACGGAAGACAAGATTGAAGACCGCCAGCGGGAGGTGCTGGCCACCATTGGCGAGATCATGCGGCTGCGGAAGCGGCTGATGAGCCTGAAAGCGGAGCGTGATCGCATTTCGCGGACACGGCGGCCGGATGATTATCGGCGTTACAGTCTGGCGGTCGCCCGGCATCGGATCATGATTTCCAAATTGATCCGTTCGATGGGCTTCACGCACTCGGAGAACAGGCGGCTGATCGAGAAGATCCGAGCGGCTGCGGATGAGGTCCGACCGCTCGAAAAAGAAATCAGTCGCGCTGAGAGACGGCTGGAAGGCGCGCGGGGCAACGGCAGCAAAGAGTTGCGCAAGGAATTGCGCCAGCTCAAGGCGAAGATGGCGGAGATCGAGGACCGTTATGACATGAGCGCTGCCGAAATCAAGCGCACGTTACAAACCATGACAATGGGCGAGCAGCAGGCCGAAGCCGCGAAACGGGAACTGATTGAAGCGAACCTGCGACTGGTGGTTTCTATCGCCAAGAAGTATACGAATCGCGGGCTCCAATTCCTGGACCTGATTCAGGAAGGCAACATCGGCCTGATGAAGGCGG
>DATGKJ010000306.1:0-6853 GCA_035294685.1 Terriglobia bacterium
TCCCACCGCGCAGGACCCGGTAAAGGAGATCGCGCGGATGGCGGGGTGCTCAACCAACGCATTCCCCACACTCCCTCCGCTGCCGGTCACATAATTCAGCACTCCAGCGGGAAGGCCCGCTTGATGCAAGGCCTCCACCAGGCGGTACGCGCTGAGCGGGGCTAGCGAAGCGGGCTTAATGACCACGGTGTTTCCGGCAACAAGCGCGGGAGCGATTTTCCATGCCGGAATTGCGCTTGGAAAATTCCAGGGAGTGATGAGGGCCACTACGCCCAAGGGCTTGCGAAGGGTGTAACAAAAGACATTTTCGCGCTCAGAAGGAATTTGATAGCTGAACGCACGGGCGCCTTCGCCGCCAAAGTAGCGGAAAATATTGATGGCGCGCTTCACTTCGCCTTTGGCTTCCGGAAGCGTTTTCCCTTCTTCCCGCGTCATTTCCTCGCCCAGTTGCTGCAAGCGGCTTTCCAAAAACTCCGCTGCCTTGAAAAGGAATTCGCCGCGCAGTGGCGCAGGCTTGGCCGCCCAGGTGGGTTGAGCCTTGGCCGCTGCCTCACAAGCCGCCTGGATATCCTCGGGTCCCGAAGCCTGAAACAGGCCGACGGTCTCCCGGGTGTCCGCCGGATTGACGTTGGGGAAAGTCTGCTTGCATTTGGATTCCACCCACTTGCCGTCGACGTAATTTTGAAAGACTTGAGACATTGGAACTCCTTACAAAAAGGGCAAAGAGGCTAACAAGCGATAGCTGAAAAACCCGGCACTCTGTCATTCCGAGGAGCCGTAGACAACGAGGAATCTCGTAAGCTTTTTTGTTTCCAGAGCGAGATTCCTCGCTTCGCTCGGAATGACAGTGTTCTTATTGAGGATTACAAATTATAGTGACGACTTCTTTTGTAGCGCCGGTGTCCCCACCGGCGTCTTTCGGCGCTGAGGACAGCGCCGCTACAGCAAATAGTGTCACTATAATTTGTAATCCCCTGTAATTGTTTCTCAGCAACCTGTTGGAGGCGCTGACGCTTCAGCGCACTCAAAGCAGGTAGCCATTATGATGACCCGCAGAAGCTGGTGTCAAGCGAGGGAATGCCTCGATGTGTATGGCTGTCGTCTCGAAGCTGGGGTCAGCTTTGCAGGATCAAGTTGAAAAACCCGGTTCGATAAAGATAAGATGACGCCTTTTAGTCGGGAGGATTAACAATCTGTAGGAGGAAATCTCTTTCATGGACCTTCATTTTTCTAAATCAAGCCTTGGATATCGGCGCTATTTTTATGTGCTGGGGCTCGTGGGAACGCTTCTTGCGCTTGCGCTTTCTGCGCAGGCCAGAGATTATGCAACCGTAACCTTTAAGCCTGCCCATCTGGGCGGCATGGAAGTGAGTTTTAATATCATCCTTCCGCAAGACTACGATTCCGGATCACGCCGCTATCCCGTGCTTTATCTGCTGCACGGCTATACCGGTCATTATTCCGATTGGGTCATGAGAACCGGTCTTACGGACTACGCCAAACATTATGAAGAGATCATCGTGATGCCTGAAGGCGAGAACGGCTGGTATGTGGATAACTATGCCAATCCAAAACTCGGCTGGCAGAGCTACATCATCGACGATTTGATTCCCTACGTGGACAGCCATTATCGCACGGTGGCTTTGCGCAGTGGACGGGCTATTGCAGGACTCTCCATGGGAGGTTACGGCGCAATGCTTCTGGGCTTGAAATATCACCAGATGTTTGCAGCCGCCGCAAGCCTGAGCGGGGCTTTGGCTTCCGCGGAGCCTGCGTTTGAAGACGTGGTGCCTCCGAATAGCCCGATAAGAAAAACTCTCGAGGAAGACTTCGGCCCACTGACAAATCCCAAGCGGTGGGAGAACGACGTGTTTGAGTTGGTTGGGGAAATTCCGGTTTCCGAGATGCCGCAACTCTACTTGTCAATCGGCTCTTCCGATCCCTTGCTCAATGAAAACCGAAACTTCGTGAGGATTCTGGCCCTATTGAAAATTCCCTATCGCTACTGCGAAGTCCCCGGCAAACACGAATGGCCGGTTTGGGATAGGCAAATTCGGAGAGTGCTGGCTCTTCAGGCCCCGGTGATTGGCGCGGAGCCTCAAAAACAGTGATTTGGTTATAAGCGCCGAGTTATGAGTTATAGCCGGGTCTGGTGTAAGCCAATTTTCACGCGCTGAACTCAGGCGTGCTCATCACTCGCCACTCATCACTTTTCACTGCTTTTCAGTAGTTCCCGCTCAGCAGCCGCTCGATGCGTTTCTGAATGGGGGGATGGGTGGAAAAGAGACTGGAAAAAAGCTGGCCGCTGGTGAGCGGTTGGGCGCAGTAGAGATGCGCCGTTGAGGGTGATACCCGCATCGGCAAACGCTTTGACCATTGATCGATTTTTTCAAGCGCTCGCGCAAGACCCTGTGGATTGCCTGTGATATGCGCGCCAGTCGAGTCTGCCTGATATTCGCGCGAGCGGGAAATGGCGAGTTGGATCAGGGTGGCGGCCAAAGGCGCCACAATCATCATCGCCAGGGCGGAAAACACTCCGCCGCCACGGTCGTCTTCGCGCCCACCGCCAAATCCGCCGAACATTTCCGCCCACATCACCATATTGGCGATATAGGTAATCGCGCCCGCAACGGTCGCCACCACCGCGCTGATCAGAATATCGCGATTGCGCACGTGCCCCAGTTCGTGCGCCAGCACGCCTTCAATCTCTTCGTCGTTGCACAGTTGCAGGATGCCCTGCGTCACCGCCACCGAAGCGTGTTCCGGGTTGCGTCCGGTGGCAAAAGCGTTGGGGGAATCCGTTGGAATGAGATAGATTTTGGGTACGGGAACGTTGGCCTTAGCCGCGAGACGTTCGACAATCTGATAGATGCGCGGGTTTTCGTCGCGCGAGATAGGCACGGCGCCGCTTGAAGCGATGGCGATCTTGTCTGAGAAGAAATAGCTGCCCAGGTTCATCACCGCCGCGAAAATAAGGGCGATGGTCAACCCCTGCCGCCCGCCCCACAATTGCCCGATGGCCAGTAGAACGCCGGTCAGGCACGCCAGCAGAATCGTCGTCTTGAAATTATTCCACATATCAACGAGGCCCCCCATGGCCTTATCCTATTCGATGCGCAACCGCACTTCGACGCTACTTAGCTGGCCCGACTCCACTCTCTGCTCAAATAACCCCTCACCCACCCCGACAAGTCGGGGCACCCTCTCCCCAAGGGATAGGGCTGGGAGTTCCCTCACATTGTACTTTCCATCCCACCTGTAGGACTGCCCTAACCTTGATCCACTGCCCCTCTCCCAGGGGAGAGGGTGGCGCGAAGCGCCGAGTGAGGGGTTCTTCCATGACTCACGCCATGGGCCACATTCTGACGTCAGCGAGATGGAAAGGTTCTTTCAAGTCAGTAATAGCAAGTATGAACCATACCATGAACGATTGATTGCCGCTTGTTTATGCCAAGGCACGGCACAACATAAGTTTGATCCAAACTCTCGTTGAGCGCATAGCTTTGCATTTCCTTAAGTGAAATCTCATCTAAAGTTACGAATGTTCTCTCCTCCATCAAGGCCTCGCTTCGCAGTACCGGCAAAACCGTCTGACTCTTTCTGCATCTTTTGTCACCGCCGCGCGGCCTTTACTGCCTCTTTCTCAAACTTCATCTCGCCTTTCTTTAAGTCTGCATCCACAATGATCGTGTCGCCGGGCATCACTTCGCCGTCGAGCATCTTCATGGCCAGCGGGTCCTGGATCATGCGCTGGATCGCGCGCTTGAGTGGACGCGCGCCAAACTGCGGATCGTAGCCCTCGCGGAAGAGTAGTTCACGCGCCTTATCGCTGAGCTCAATGTGAATTTTGCGGTCTTCCAGCAGCCCGCGCAGGTGGTTCAACTGCAAGTCGATGATCTTTTCGATTTCCGTTTTTCCGAGCGGATTGAAGATCACGATTTCGTCAATGCGGTTCAGGAACTCGGGCCGGAAGTGAGCCAGCAGTTCCTGATGAATGCGCTGTTTGACTTCCTCGGAAATTTTTCCGGCCCCGGAATCCAGCTTTCCACTCCGGCCTGCCTCTTCGTGGATGAAGTGCGAGGCGATATTGGAAGTCATGATGATGACCGTGTTTTTGAAGTCCACCGTCCGGCCTTTGCCGTCCGTCAGGCGGCCATCGTCGAGAATCTGGAGAAAGATGTTGAAGACGTCCGGGTGCGCCTTTTCGATTTCATCAAACAGGAGCACAGAGTAAGGCCGCCGACGGACCGGTTCGGTCAACTGGCCGCCTTCTTCATAGCCGACGTAACCAGGAGGCGCGCCGATCAGCCGCGCCACCGCGTGCTTCTCCATATATTCGGACATGTCAATGCGCAGCATAGCCCGTTCGTCGTCGAACAGAAACTCGGCCAGCGCGCGGGCTAATTCCGTCTTCCCCACGCCGGTCGGCCCCAAAAACAGGAACGAGCCGATGGGCCGCTTCGGGTCCGAAAGTCCCGCCCGGCTGCGGCGCACGGCATTCGCCACCATGCGCAAAGCGTCATCCTGACCCACCACCCGCAAGCGCAGACGGTCTTCCATCTTCACCAGCTTGGCCATTTCGCCTTCGAGCATTTTGGAAACCGGAATTCCCGTCCATTTCGAGACCACGCGGGCGATATCTTCTTCGTCCACTTCCTCCTTCAACATGCGGCCGGTTTCCTGCATCCCTTCCAGTTTCGTGTTCGCTTCCGCCAACTGCTTCTCAAGCGTCACGAGCTTCCCATAGCGGATTTCCGCCGCCTTGTTCAGGTCGCCTTCGCGGGTGGCGCGCTGCTCGTCGAGTTTGGCCTGCTCAATCTCGCTCTTAAGCTGGCGGATTTTAGCGATAGCCTCTTTTTCGGCTTTCCAGCGGAGTTTCAACTGGTCGGCTTTTTCGCGCAGGCCGGAAATCTCAGGCTCAATTTTCTGGAGGCGTTCGCGCGAAGCCGGATCTTCTTCTTTTTTCAGAGCCTGGCGCTCGATTTCGAGCTGCGTCAGGCGCCGCTCCATCTGATCGATTTCCGTGGGCATGGAGTCAATCTCAATGCGCAGGCTGGAAGCCGCCTCATCGATCAGGTCGATGGCCTTGTCAGGGAGGAAGCGGTCGGTGATGTAGCGGTTCGAAAGCACGGCCGCCGCCACAATCGCCGAATCCTTGATGCGGACCCCGTGATGGACTTCATAGCGCTCCTTGAGGCCGCGCAGAATGGCGATGGTATCTTCCACCGAAGGCTGGCCCACGTAGACAGGCTGGAAGCGCCGTTCGAGCGCTGCGTCCTTTTCAATATGCTTCTTGTATTCGTTCAGCGTGGTTGCGCCAATGCAGCGCAGTTCGCCGCGCGCGAGAGCCGGCTTCAGCATGTTGGAAGCGTCCATCGCGCCTTCCGCCGCTCCGGCGCCCACCAGCGTGTGCAGTTCATCGATGAACAGAATCATCTGCCCGCTCGATTCTTCAATCTCTTTCAGAACCGCCTTCAGGCGATCTTCAAACTCCCCGCGATATTTCGCGCCCGCCACCATCGCGCCCAAATCAAGCTGGATGATGCGCTTTGACTTGAGCGTTTCGGGAACGTCGCCGGCCACAATGCGCTGCGCAATGCCTTCGACAATCGCGGTCTTGCCCACACCCGGCTCCCCAATCAAAACTGGATTGTTCTTGGTGCGGCGGGAAAGCACCCGGATGACGCGCCGGATTTCGTCATCGCGGCCAATCACCGGATCGAGCTTGCCACGCCGGGCAAGCTCCGTCAGGTCGCGCGCAAAGCGCTCCAGCGCCTGAAACTTGCTTTCCGGGTCCTGATCGGTCACCCGCTGCGTGCCCCGCACCGCCACCAGGGCCTTCAGGATGGCGTCATGGTTGACACCCAGTCTGGCGAGGATGCGCCCTGCGGCATCCGTGGTCTTGCGAGTGAGCGCCAGAAGCAGATGCTCGGTGGAAACGTACTCGTCCTTGAATTGCTCTGTCTCCTGGGATGCTTCGTCAAGGACTTGCTTGAGGGCAGGCGAAATGTACACGTCCGCAGCGCCACCCACTTTGGGAAGCGCCCCGATGGCTTTCTCCGTCTCTGCAATCACGGCGGTGGGACTCACGCCGAGGCGCGCCAAAATGGCGGGCACAATGCCTTCCTGCTGCTGGACAAGCGCCAGAAGAAGGTGCAACGGTTCCAGTTGCTGGTTCCCGTGCCGGCTCGCAATCTCCTGGGTCGCTTGCAGCGCTTCCTGCGCTTTTACTGTAAACTTGTCAAATCGTGTTGCCATAAATTACTCCCTTGGCAGGTGACCGTTCTCCTGTGGCTCACCATCCATCATCTTCCTATTCCTATACGCTTCCCAAAACCTCTGTGCAAGAAAAAGCCGCGTCTCCCCTTTCAGGCACTGCATGCTCTCTTCTGGTGACGCCCGGAACGTTGACTTCTCCACCCGAGAGGCGTCACCCTGATGAGGAACAACAGCACCTTCCGGAATATGACGCGGCTACTCTCCCGATCAGTTACCTGCTCCTTAAGCCGAGCGCGCGGGCATTACTTCACCGTCTTGGCGGCTGCGGCGTGGGCGCTCTCAGTGACATTGATTTTGATCGTTTTCGGCTTCGCCTCTTCTCGCTTGGCCATGGTGAGCGTCAGGACGCCGTCCTTATACTCGGCTTTGACATCCTCCGTATTGACGGAGTTGGGCAAGGTAAAGGTACGGGTGAAACTGCCATAGGCTCGCTCGATGCGATGGTAGTTTTCCTCCTTTACTTCGCTCTCGTGCTTGCGCTCCCCTTTAAGGTAGAGCGTTCCGTTCTCAACGCGGATCTCCAAGTCCTTGGGATCAATGCCCGGTAATTCGGCTTTCAGCACCAAGTCATGGT
>DATGKJ010000307.1:0-3738 GCA_035294685.1 Terriglobia bacterium
TTTCGTTTCATTTTGGCAAAGTCCGTGTAGAATACCCCCTCTGTGCTGGCAGCTTGCTGAAAAACGTTTGCAGCCTGTCATTTCGAGGAGCCGAAGGCGACGAGAAATCTCTTGAGCGCTCCATTTTCAGAGCGAGATTCCTCGCGGAGTTTATCCTGAGCGTAATACCGGGGATCTTTCGCTTCGCTCAGGATGATAAGCGAAGGGATCGGAATGACACAATGTTGAAACGTTTTTCAGCAAGCTGCTAGACTACCTTGTGGGAGTGTTTGAGCTCCATTTCGTGGCCTGCTGGAGGGATCGATTCGCCGTTACAGCACAGGTTCCTTCAAAAACTTTTTACATCCTGAGTCAAGGATAAGGGAGTAATTTGATGCCAGAAGTAATCCGTAGCCCCAAAGTTTACGATGCCATCATCGTCGGATCGGGAGCAGGTGGCGGCATCGCCGCTTACGTTCTGACGAAGGCGGGAGCGAAGTGCCTGATGCTGGAAGCCGGAGATTGGTGGGACACAGCCAAGCAATCGACCATGTTCAAGTGGCCCTATGAGGCTCCCCATCGAGGCGCGCCTACCCCTGAGAAGCCCAATGGCTACTTTGATCCTGGCTATGGCGGCTGGCATATCCCTGGCGAACCCTATACCAGCGCTCCTGGCAGCGATTGGCGGTGGTGGCGCACGCGCGCGTTGGGAGGACGCACCAATCATTGGGGAAGAATCTCGCTGCGCATGGGGCCTTATGACTTCAAACCATACAGCCGCGACGGCAAAGGATTCGACTGGCCCATCTCCTATGAAGATTTAGCGCCTTATTACGATAAGACCGAAGAATTGATTGGAGTGTTTGGCTCCGCCGAGGGACTGGAGAACACGCCGGATGGAAAGTTCCAACCTCCGCCCCGGCCGCGATGTCATGAGCTGGTCATTCAGAAAGCCTGTCGCAAGCTGAATATTCCCTGCATTCCTTCGCGCCTCTCAATTCTGACCCAACCCCTCAATGGTCGGCCCCATTGTCATTATTGCGGACAATGCGGCCGCAGTTGCGCCACCTCTTCCAACTTTTCTTCATCCACGGTGTTGGTTCCTCCCGCTATGGCCACCGGCAACCTGAAAGTCATTTGCAATGCCATGGCGCGCGAAGTGCTCGTCGGCAAGGACGGCCTGGCGACCGGGGTTTCCTACGTCGACAAGAAAACCCGCAAGGAAGTTCAGGTGCGCGGGAAAATCGTCGTGCTGGCGGCGAGTTGCTGCGAGTCGGCGCGCCTTTTGTTGAATTCCAAGAGCCCCGCTCACCCGGATGGCCTAGGAAACTCCACCGGCATGGTCGGCAAATACCTGATGGATACTGTGGGCGCTGACGGAAGCGTAGGCTTCTTCCCCGATATGCAGGACCTGCCTCCCCACAACGAAGACGGCGTGGGCGGCATGCACCTTTACATGCCCTGGTGGAACTATCAGAAGCAATTTCGACACGAACTGCCTTTTTCGCGCGGTTACCACATTGAATTTGGCGGAGGCCGGGGCATGCCCTCGCCCCATATGTTTTCCGGCTCTCACCGGTTGCTGGGAGGCGGCTACGGCCTGGAACTGAAACGCGGATGCAGGAAAATCTACGGCGCTTTTATGGGTTTCTCCTGCCGCGGCGAAATGATCCCCAACGAAGACAGCTACTGCGAAATTGACAAGAACGTGGTGGATGAGTGGGGCATTCCCGTGCTGAAGTTCCACTTCAAGTGGAGCGAGGAAGAAATCCAGATGGCCAAGCACGCGCGCGAAACCTTCCGCGAAATCATCTTGACCGCGGGCGGCGTGCCGCTGGAGACCTTCGGCCCCGAAGACAACTGGGGGATTTCCAAGGGTGGCGAAATCATCCACGAAGTGGGCGCGGCGCGCATGGGCGCCGATCGCAGCACTTCCGTGCTGAATCCTTACTGCCAGGCCTGGGATTGCAAGAACCTGTTTATCACAGACGGCGCGCCCTTTGTGAGCAATGCGGATAAGAATCCGACGCTTAGCATTATGGCTTTGGCCTGGCGGACTTCGGAATATGCTGCCGACCAGGTAAAGAAGTTGAATGTTTAGCGGCGCACTGCCTTTTCGACCATCCCTCATTCCCCAAAGGGGCGAGGGGAGAACGGCTTGTATTTATTTTTTCTACTTCTCCCCCGCTTGCGAGGGAGAAGGCGGCGCGAAGCGTCGGGTGAGGGGGTGGCTAGAGACATGAACGAATTTATGAAACACGGCATTCAGCAAAAGAGGCAACGATGAGCAACGAAGAGAACAAGAAACGATCCGGCCCGGTGAGTCGCCGGGACATTCTGAAAACCATCACGGTTGCGCCCGCGGCAGCGCTAATTCCGATTTCGCCGGCGCGGGGGGCGGCTGCAACTCCGCCATCCGCTGCGCCGGAACCTTCAGGCGAGTATCAGCCCAAAGTTTTTAACCCGCACGAATGGAAAACCCTTCACGTGCTGAGCGATCTGATTATCCCTGCCGACGAGCGCACCGGCAGCGCGACGCAGGCGGGGGTGCCCGCGTATATTGATGACATGCTGAATTTAAGGGGCGGCCTTCTGAAGACCGAAGTCCTTGGTTGGCTTACCTGGGCTGATATGGAGTGCAACCGGCTTTACAATCACGATTTTGTGGATTGTTCCGAAGCTCAGCAGAAACAGCTCCTTGATCGCGTCGCCTACCCGCCCAAAGCAGCGCCGGAAGACGCCAACGCGGTTGCAGCCTTTAACCACATTCGGGATCTTGTGCTAGGCGGCTTCTATTCCAGCAAGATGGGTGTTCAGGATTTGCAGTACTTGGGCAACCAGATGGTGGAGGATTGGCAAGGCTGCCCGGAAAACGTCACGTCCCGCCTGGATGTTAATTACTCGAATTGGGAGTATTGGAATAAAGGCGCAGGGACCGAATCCTGAACGGGCCGGAGTCGCGAAAAATTCAGTCGCCCTTTACCGCTCCTCGCACAACGCATTGCAGGATTCACAAAACAATATCCACCACACGTCGAAAAAGCAGGCGTTGAGCGCTCGCCCTGCGCGGCGCGAAGCGACACCCCCTGCCACTGCAAGCATTGTTTCTCATGCCCGCGCCTGGCAGAAAAACCATCCGCCGAAAAAATCAGATTTTCAGATCCCCGCCTCCGGGCTGTAATACTGGTAATCCTCGCGCCACCCTCCCTGGCCCAGACCAATGCGTCGATAGTCCTCAACGAAATCGATAGCCCGAATGTATTTGACCATCGTAAAGCCAAGCTGAGTCTCAACGCGCAGACGAAGCGGCGCGCCGTGCGGGATGGGCAACGGCTGGCCGTTCATTTCATATGCCAGGATCGTCTGAGGATGCTTTGCCCATTCGATATGGATGCTTCCATAGAAATAGCCGGGGCCAGCCGGATCAGGCTCCGACTTGGCCTTATCATCCATGGCATAGAACACCACGTAGCGCGCTTGAGGGAGCGGCCGGCAAAGTTCAATGATGTGGCCCAACGGAACTCCTCCCCACTCCGCCACCGCAGACCAGCCCTGAATGCAGCAGTGTTTCGTGATTTGTGTTTTCCGGGGCATTGCCCGCAGATCGGCAAGCGACAGCCGCAGCGGCTTCTCCACCAGCCCGCCAACTTCAAGGGTGTAACTTGCGAACCCCTCACGCGCCATCGCTTCATAGACTGGATCGCAAGGCGGGCGACCGTTCACCCGGAAATAAGGTGAGATGTCCGCCGCCGAGTAATG
>DATGKJ010000308.1:0-5580 GCA_035294685.1 Terriglobia bacterium
TCAGGAACGCGAGCGCATCATCCGCGAGCAGCAGGAGGCCATCCGCGAACTGTCCACTCCCGTGCTCCAGGTGCGGGAGCGTTTATTGATTCTCCCGATCATCGGCGCCATTGATCCTCAGCGCGCCCGGCAGCTTACGGAGCAACTGCTGCGAGGCATCCGCACCAATCGCGCCAAGGTGGTGGTGATTGACATCACTGGAGTGGCGGCGCTTGATTCCAACGTGGCCAACCACCTGGTCCAAACGGTCGAAGCCTCCCGTCTGCTAGGGGCCACGGTAATTGTTACCGGCCTCTCTCCCGAAATCGCGCAGACCCTGGTGACGATCGGGGTGGATCTCAGCAAAATGAACACGGTCGGCGACCTGCAGGGAGGCATTGAGGAAGCCGAGCGGCTTCTGGGTTACAGGGTGGGTCCCATCAGCGAAACAAGCCAGGCATCCTGAGGAAACGCTGAAGGCGCGCTTAGAAAGCCCGGACTTTGAGCCGGTCCTCTCAGACACACGCAACTTCTTTTTCGGCAGTCCGTTTTAAGGAAGCAAGCCATGGAAGTGCCAATCCTCAAGCAATACCACTACCTCATCGCAACGATTCAGGCGGCGCTTTCTGACGCTGATTTGTTGCATCTACGAGATGCGCTCGTCGAGAGAGTGGGCAAATTTCGTTCCCGGGGAGTGATCGTGGACGTGACGGCTCTTGACGTTATGGATTCATTCGCCTCCCGAACCCTGCGCGATCTCGCTCACATGATTCGGCTACGCGGCGCGGAAACGGTGATTGTGGGCATCCAGCCCGAGGTGGCGTTCGCGATGGTTCAGCTAGGTCTGAAGCTGGAGGGGGTGGCAACGGCCTTGGATCTGGAGGAAGGTCTGGAGTACCTGAACAAGAAAACCCGAACCATGGGCGTGGAAATCGAAGAGCGATCCTAGCCTCGCTAATGCCCCAGTGGACACATCACGGTGGCCGAAGAACTGATAATCCGCATCAGCAACGACAGTGATATTGTGAAGGCGCGACAGAAAGGGCGGGAAGTCGCCGCCGAAGTCGGCTTTCCCCTTACTGACCTGGCCCTGGTTGCGACGGCGATTTCGGAGCTTTCCCGCAACATTCTCCGCTATGCCCGGCAGGGTGAAATCGTGATCCGGCGGGCGGAAAACGCCGGTCGGCATGGTATTTTAGTCATAGCTCGTGACCGTGGCCCGGGCATCGCTGATGTGGAGCGCGCCCTAGAAGTGGGCTTTTCGACCTCCGGCGGCCTGGGGTTGGGATTGCCTGGAGTCCGGAGGCTTATGGACGAGTTTGAGATCGTCTCGCGGCGGGGCAGCGGCACGACCGTAACCATCGCAAAATGGAAGCCTTGAACGCCGGATTACTGGAATGGGCCGTAGCCACGCTGACGCTGCCGGGGGAAGCAGAGTCCGGAGATCGCAGTGTGGTCAAATCCTTTCAAGGTGGGGCGCTCGTGGCCGTGGTGGATGGACTCGGGCATGGCGCCAAGGCTGCCGAGGCGGCCAAGCTGGCCATTGCCACCCTGGAAGATCATGCCAGCGAGCCGGTAACTTCCTTGATCCAGCAATGTCACAACGCTCTGACGAACACCCGCGGCGTAGTGATGAGCCTGGCTTCCTTTAATGTCAGCCGGGGGAACATGACTTGGCTGGGCGTGGGCAATGTGGAAGGTCTGCTCATCCGCGCCGGCAATGATGCCTCTCCGAAGTGCCAATCCCTGCTCCTGCGGAGCGGGGTTGTCGGGGCCAGATTGCCGGTTCTTCAGGTCTCAACGACAACGGTCTCGCGCGGCGACCTGCTGATTTTCGCCACCGACGGCATAGCTGGCGACTTCAGCAAGGAACTGAATTTCGGCGAGCGCCCGCAAAAAATTGCAGACGATATTCTGGCCTTGCACAGCAGGGGAATCGATGATGCTTTAGTGCTGGTTTCACGCTATCTGGGGCAGGCAAGTTGAAAGAAACTTTTCCTCATCACGCGCTGCAGCGGGAATACCAGGCTGCCATGAAGCAACACCTGGCTGACGCGGGTGAAACCGCCCTTGCCCAGGCGTACAAACTGGGACGCAAAGCCCTGGAACAGGGTTTGGGAGTTGTAGATATGGGGGTGCTCTACCACCGGGCGCTCCAGGCCGTCCTGCGCCCTGCGCGGACTCCGGTCGAATGCGTTGAAGCCGTAAAACTGCTTGAGAAGTTCTTCGTGGAAAGCCTCTCTCCTTTCGAGATGACCCACCGCGGATACCGCGACGCGCACGCGGCCCTGAGCCGTTTGAATGAGATGCTGGAAAATGACGCCAAACGCATCGCGCATGCGCTTCATGATGAATCAGGACAACTTCTGGTTGCTACGCATCTGGCGCTCGAAGAACTGGCGCGCGAGCTGCAACCTTGTTTGCACGGGAAGCTTCAAAAGGTGCAGGCCGCCCTGGAAGAAATGGAAGAACAATTGCGGCGCCTCTCCCGCGAAATCAGGCCTGCCGCTTTGGACGACTTGGGCCTTCTTCCAGCCCTCGAACATCTCGCCGAAGGCTTTTCAAAGCGGACGAAACTTGCGATTGAGGTAAAGGGGTCTGCGGAAAGACGACTTCCCCCTCTAGTCGAAATTGCTCTCTATCGAGCCGTGCAGGAAGCGCTGACCAACGTTGCAAAGCATGCGCGGGCCACTCGGGTGACGATCCACGTCCAGCAGTCTCCCCGCTCCATGATTCGCTGTTCCATACAGGACGACGGCAAAGGCTTTGACGTCTCCCGCGCTCTGGCGGCAGGAATCGAAGGCGGGCTGGGTCTTCCCGGCATTCAAGAGCGCTTTAAAGCGCTGGGCGGCTCTGTCGAGATTCAGTCTTCGGCTGGCAGCGGGACAGAAATACGAATTCAAGTGCCTCTTGGGGGTTTTCATGCCGACTCAGATCGTTTTAGCAGACGATCATCAGATGGTGCGCGAAGGGCTCAAAGGCATCCTGGAGCGTGAAGGCTTCCAGGTAGTGGGTGAAGCCTCCGACGGCCAGGAAGCTCTGCGTCTGATCGCAAAGCTTAAACCTCATATTGCCATTTTCGACCTTGCGATGCCCCTTCTGAATGGCATCGAAGCAAGCCGCGAGACATTGCGGGTTTCTCCTAAAACTAAAACGATCCTCTTGACGATGTACAAAGAAGATCAATATGTCCTCACGGCGCTTCGCGCCGGGGTCGCTGGCTATATCCTCAAGACCAAGGCGGCGAAGGATCTTGTCCAGGCAATACAGCAGGTGCAGCGTGGCGCTACCTATTTAAGCCCGGAGGTTTCACAAACTGTGGTCGAGGCCTTCCGGGCTGAAATCAAGCTTCCTTCAGAGTCCTTGACCTCGCGGGAACGCCAGGTGCTGCAATTGGTGGCTGAAGGAAAGACTACCAAAGAAGTGGCAAGCATCCTGGGGATCAGCACCAAGACAGCCGAGTCGCACCGAACACGCCTGATGAGGAAACTCAATATTCACGAAACCGCCGGGCTTGTCCGCTATGCTATCCGCATGGGCCTCATCCAGCCCTGATGAGCTATGCGATCTTAAGGCATTTCCCCGATCATTTCTCTTCCATTTCGGCGCAGACCGCAGGAATTTACCTTAATTTTCACTTCAGTTATTTTCCACGCTCAATTCAAGTTCAAACCTAATTGTTGACAACCACCCAACCAACCTAGAATGCATAGCCGTGTGAGGGACGAGTAGCCCAAGAAAGTGCAGTGCAAATCGCCCCTGACGTTCGACTGGCTCTACCTCCAGAAGTACGCGGGATTCACAAGCCCGCATGATAGCGTTTGGGAAATTGGAAAATAAACTGTGAGCAGAGCTCCTCCTGGGAAACGGGCACCCTGCCTGATCTTCGATCATGGCGGAGATCTTCAGTGCGAGTAAAACTGAAGACTAAGGATAGAGCAGCATGAGAAAGGCAGTGATTTTAGCAGCAGTTTTATTCGCCGTCTCGGCCCTGGGGTGGGCCGTCCCCTGCCCCAGCGGCAATCTGACCAGCCTGGGAGCCACGGCTCCATGCGACATCAGCGGCAATGTCTACAGCGCTGTCTCGAGCAGTTTATCGAGTTCCTTATCCGGAATGGTCAGTATCACGCCCATCACTTCAGGGGCTAACGCCGGGGGTTTCAGCCTATCGATTCCCCTGAGCGCATTCGCCGGCCTGACAAGCGGCAACACGTTCAGCTTTACTGTTGCTGCCCCAACCGGCAAGTCAATCACCGACCTCAGCGCCAATTTCGTCTTGGGCACGGGGGCCAGTGGTTCAGGAGACGTTTCATTCGCTTTGAATAACGGCGGCAAGCTTACAGCGATGCTGGGAGGAGGGGCCGCCAGCACAACGTTCGCGGGTGTCAGTTCACTGGGCATCACGGGGACAGTGAGCGTTGCCGCAGGCGCTAAAGGAACTGGGACTCTCACGATCACCCCTTCGTTGACTTCGGTAACTCCGCCAAGCGCTGTCCCCGAGCCAGCGTCGTTCCTGCTGTTTGGTTCGAGCTTGTTGCTGTTCGGTGGCGCTGGGTTTTTCATACAAAGAAAAAGCCACCGGGGCAATGCCTGAAAGAAAAAGAAGAAGATACATTCTCTAACCATTTCGTTCCTTAAAAGGAGCGAGGCCATGGGGGGCCGAGCGCCAACAAGCTCAAGTTCTTCCATCCTCCATCGCAGTCAGGTGCAACGCCCCTCACATGGTCTGTGCCGCATTCCCGAATGATAGGCTGAGCAAGGGAAGATTTCACAAGTTCAAATCCATCACGACTTTTGCAGGATGCGTCCAGCAGCGCCTTGGCTATTAAAAGACGAATCTGAGTTTCCAGACATCAAGCGATTGCAGCCTTGCGGCGCCGCCGGAGGAATACACTTCAAGGGCCTGGCCGGATGGATCGGGAAAAATCAGGTCGGTGATTACGGCGCGAGCTCGGTTGGCAAACACTTCGACGGAGCAACGATCAAGGAAGACGTGAAGCCTGATCCGATGGTTTTCGGGCTGAAGCGGGGCAGAATGCCTTCCTGGGAAGTTTTCGCTAAAGCTGACGGCGCCTGAACGGCTCCGATCTACAAAGACCTCGCTACGCTTCACATTGTATCCGATCAGGGTTTCCTGAGACGCTCCCTTGCACACTTTCAAACCAAATTCAGCCGCCGATCCGGGCTCAAACTCCGCCAGGATTTCCAGGGTCTTGCCCAAATTCTTTTCCGGGAACAAGTCGCGGCTGCCCGAGATGGTTTGTGGCTCGGTATGGAGTCTCTCCGCGCGAAGTTTCTGAAGTTCAGCAATTGGACTTTGGAACATCCGAATCCCCTCTGTCAGCCGTTCGAGCGTCACAACCCGGGGAATTGACTGCTGGCCTCGCCAGGGATGAGTCGGAATTTTTGCGGCATACTTCCAATCGTCCATCCACCCCAGCATGATGCGCCGGCCATCTGAAGAGGGGATATCCGACCAGGTCTGGGCGGCGTAAAAGTCCATGCCGTAGTCAACCCAAAGAACCTGCTCAGGTGAGTTATCGTTCGTAAATGTTTTTCCGTCGAATTCGCCGATAAAATATTGGCCGCCGGAGCCGCCCA
>DATGKJ010000309.1:0-13882 GCA_035294685.1 Terriglobia bacterium
TACAAATTATAGTGACGACTTCTTCTGTAGCGCCGGTGTCCCCACCGGCGTCTTTCGGCGCTGAGAGCCTGCCCTGAACGAAGTGAAGGGACAGCGCCGCTACAGCAAATAGTGTCACTATAATTTGTAATCCCCTGTAAAATCATTCAAACACGTGGGCGGGCTCTTTGGCTGAGGCTTTCTCGCTCACGACGAGTTCGGGAATTTCAAACGAGACCGAAGTTCCTTTCCCTGGCTCGCTGTCAAACTTCAGCGAGAACTGATCTCCAAAGAGCACTTGCAGCCGCTCGGTGACGTTGCGAATGCCGATGCCGGAAGCGTAAATTTCGTTTCGCCGGTCAGGCGGTATCCCCACGCCATCGTCACGAACCTCAATCACCAGCCGGTGGTTATTCCGCCGGGCGCGCAACGTGATCGTGCCTCCGCCGATCTTCGGCGCAATGCCGTGCCGGATCGCATTCTCGACAAGCGGCTGAAGGATCATGCTGGGGACCATGATCTCGCCCACGTCAGCCTCAACGTCTTTCACAATCTTCAACTTGTCACGCCCAAAGCGAACCACCTCAATGCCCAGATAATCGTCGACGAATTCCAGTTCCTCCTTGAGTGGAACGAAATGCGCCTGCACTTTGAGCCGTCGGCGCAGAATGCGCGAAAGCTTCAGCAGGACGCCGCGGGCCGTGTCGGGATCGATGCGAATGAGGGAGGAGATGGTGTTGAGGGTGTTGAACAGGAAGTGCGGATTGATCTGGCTTACCAGAGCATCCATGCGGGCCTGCAGGAGCATGCGCTGCTGGTCCTCAAGTTTCCGCTCGATTCGCGTGCTGTTCCAGATCTTCACCGGCAGACCCACGCCCGCCAGCGTCGCCAGCACGATCAGAATGTTGGTCCAGAAGTGTTCCGAGGGGAGATAAAAGAGTTTGTTGCCCGCCAGCCTTCCGATATCGAGGCGCGTCACTTCGAGAACGGCCACCATCAACGCAAAGAGCACCTGCCAGTCGAGAGCGGGTTGTTTAAACCGGAGTTTGATGGAGCGATAAAGGCTGAGGTCAATAAACGGACTGAATTCCCAGATGGCTTCCTTATCCGGGCAAATCCAGCGCGCGGAACCTGCGACCAGGGCGTAAAGCACGGCCATGGGCGCAGCCAGAATCTCATGGCCGAGTAGGACTGCTGGCAGACTCACCATCATGCCCACCACCAGCCCCACAATTGTGCCGCCCAAAAGGCCGCCCAGCACGGTGATCTCAAGGCTCAGGTCCGCTCCCTGGTAACGCGCCAGCAGACGCGTCAGCACACCCAGCATAAACGGCATGCCCAGGAATAAAGCGAACTCCAGCTTCTGGCGAGGTGTTCGCTGCTCCACAAAGATCAGGCGCTTGAAGCTTCCAAAGCGGGCGATGATGCTGGCCAGGGAGGCGATGACGCCCAACTTGATGAGGAGAGTAAGAAGGATCAGAGCCGTTGGCCGGCTCAGCGCGGGATGCATGGTTTCATCACACCGGAACGAACATCGAGTGACAAGCAACGAATACGACCGCGCAAAACGAACCCGCTGTAGCCGCGCTCTGTGAGCGGCGAATCCGTTGAGAACCAGGACCGGCAACCATCAGACCATCGCTACAGCGAAAGCTTTAAACCAGACCACCCGAACCGAAATGGGGCTAACCTCCGCCTACAAAGTGTACCACTTCCAGGCGATCCCCCGCAGCCAGGGTAACGTCATTCCATCTCTGCCGGGGAACGATTTCCAGGTTTCGCTCTACCGCGATGCGATCCGCTGGAAGCTGCAACCGTTCCAAAAGCCCAACCACAGTTGTTCCTTCAGGGATCTCACGCGGCTCGCCATTAAGATAAATGCTGATCAAAAAGGCTCCTGAAGTGTAACGGCAACGTCCCCATTGCCCGCGTGATTGAAATAAAAGCCAGCGGTGAGAACACCGCCACTCCAAAGACGACGGTGAGGACACCGCCGCTACAGAAGTGGTTTTCACACCGATTCGGAGCAGTGCCTGCCACGGGCGCGCGCCGCGCGCCCCTACTATGCCACGATGTCTTCCCCGCCATCCACGCGGATCACATTACCGGTCATCCAATAGGTCTTATCGCTCATCAGCGCGGCAATCGCGGAGGCCACATCCTGCGGCGTGGTCAGCCGGCCGCCCGGGTTGCGCATCCGGGCGAACTCCGCCAGTTGCTCAATGCCGGGAATCTTGCTCGAACCGGGGGTTATCGTCACGCCGGCCTGAATGGCGTTGGCCGTGACGCCATGGGGCATCAGCTCATAGGCCAACTGGCGAATGTGCGATTCGAGCACAGCTTTGGCCGCCGAAACAGCGCCGTAGTTGGGGATCACGCTGTGGCCTCCGGCGCTGGTCAAGGCAAAAATGCGGCTGCCGGGGCGCAGCATCTTCCGGCGCATCATTTCCTGCACCCAATACACCAGATTGCTGCCCATCACATCAATCGTCATTTCCATCTGCGCCTGAGTCAATTGCTTGTCTGAATTTTCCGCAAGATAAGGCAAAAGCGAGCCAAAAGCTACGCTATGGAGAAAGACTTTGATGAAGTGCTCGCCCCCAATCTGTTTCCAATGTTCCTCGATTTGGTCGAAGACGCCGACGCGCTTCTCAGCATCTGCGGCATTGACATTGAAGAACAACACATCCCGCCCGGCAGCCTTGATTTTTTCGACGATCTCGTTGACATGGCCCATCGCGGAGCGCCGGTCAAAATGCACCCCGAAAATATCCAGCCCCTCACGCGCCAGCTCAAGGCTGGCCGCTTCGCCAAATCCGCTTGAAGAGCCTACAACCAAAGCCCAGGGTCTGGGCGCCGTCGTTTCAGTCATCATTATTCCTTTCAATCAAGGGCGAATCTGATTTTCCTGCTCCACCACAATCCGCCGGTCGTTTTCCTGAAGCGCCTCCATTCGGATGCGCACTATTGGCGCGGGCGGAGCCTCAGGCAGCTTGTCCCCCCATTCAATCATAACCGTTGACCCGGCACTGAACATTTCGTCCAGCCCCAGCGACTCGAGCTCCCTCGCGCTCTCAACGCGATAAAGGTCCACATGATAGACACGCGTTCCCTGCCCCATCGCCGCGGATGTCGAACGATTGGCGTACTCGTGAACAAGGGTGAAAGAAGGACTGGTCACTTCCTCCTCGCGCGCCGCGCCAAGACCTGCCACAATCCCCTTGATCAGGGTTGTTTTGCCGCTTCCCAGATCACCTTCGAAAAGCGCCACACAAGGCGGTTGCAAAGAAGCGGCTAGATTTCGCCCAAAGGCCAGCGTCTCCTCCGGCGAATGCGTCACAATATCATAGAGTGTTTTCTTGACCAAGGTTTCCACGTTAAGTTGAGTGATGCTGGCAGCCACCTCGCATTGGCAAGGCCCGGAATGCCTTTGGTATGGCTTCCAGCAAGTCTCCAGCGATCATGGAAGCTTCGCCCATTTTGCGCGCTGCGAAGTCGCCTGCAAGGCCATGCAGGTAAACGGCTGCCGAAACTACATCTGCCACAGTGCGATCAAGGTGCTGCGCCAGAAGCCCCGCAATCATGCCGGTAAGGCAGTCTCCCGTGCCGCCCGTCGCCATGCCAGGATTTCCGGTGGGATTCACAGCAACTTCGCCTTCAGGCGATGCCACTAACGTGCGGGTGCCCTTCAGCACCAGGTGCGTCTGGCAGCGCATGGCAAACTCGCGCGCTACTTCAATCCGTCGCTTCTGGACATCTGCTGTTTTTAACCCCGCAAGCCGAGCCATCTCCCCAGGATGTGGAGTCAAGACTCGAACCCGGCCCTGAGCCTTCATCTCATTCATGCGACCCGCGAAAGCGTTCAGAGCATCCGCATCGAGCACCATCGGAAGGTCATACCGGTTCGCCGCCTGCCGCACCAATTCGGATGTCTCATCGACTCTTCCCATTCCAGGGCCTATCGCCAGCACTGATTTCCCTTCCAGCAACTGATCGAGTTTACCTTCCTCCAAGGCGCGAAATGAGATTGTGCCGTCTGAGGTTTCTGGCAGAGCTTCGGTCATAAACTCCATTCCCAGTGTCGCAATGACCGGCAAGGCGCTCTTTGCTGTTGCAATCGTGACCAAACCCGCGCCCGACCGCAAAGCCGCCTTGGCAGCCATCGCTGCGGCGCCGGTTTTCCCTACCGAACCTGCCAGGATCAGGACATGACCATAAGTGCCTTTATGAGAATCTATTTTGCGAGGCTGAGTCAGCCAAAGCAAATCTTCACGCGTGATCAGCCTCAAAAAAAGCTCAGGGTCATTTTCCAGCGCTTCCCTGGGCGTTCCGATTTCGTGGACTTTCCACTTCCCGACCATCTCACAGGCTGGTGGAAAGACATGAGCATATTTCGGAGCCGTAAATGTGACGGAAGCATCCGCGCGGAGACACTCACCCACGAGTTCGCCCGTGTCGGAAGAGAGGCCCGAGGGTAAGTCAACCGCAATTCGCCTGGCACCCGGAAAACCATTATTCAGGTCACGAACTACTTCCAATAGAAATCCTTCCAAGGGCTTGGAAAGGCCCGTGCCGAGCAAAGCATCTATGATCAGCGAGGTTCCGGCCAGACTCGGCTTCACTTGCCGCCAGGCCGCCGAGTCAGGAACCTCTTCGGGCTTCGCACAAGCTGCCAGCCGTTGATAATTCAGGGCTGCATCGCCCTTCAGGACATCTGGCTTTGCAAACAGCAACACTCGCGGGCTTAAACCCTTATCTCTCAGCAAGCGCGCCACGACCAATCCATCGCCGCCGTTATTACCACGCCCACAAAAAATCGTAATCTGATGCCGGTCGAGGGGAGCGAATCGCCCGAATAGTAACTCAACGACGCCTGCGCCAGCATTCTCCATCAGCGTCGCACTTGGGATACCATAACGCTCTGTCGTCAGTTTATCGATACGCTGCATTTGGCTGGCAGTAAGTATCTTCATGTTCCATTATTCAAAACTTTATGAGCATTACATGAATAAGTTTTACTATATAAAATTACATGGTTTACACCTAGCTTAGGGTTCGTTCCTGAAAAAATGTTAAAAGCACACTCCGCAGTGCCCGCTCGGTGTCTTGCGATGGCCAGTCGGCAGCTATCCTTCTGATTCTAGCTGCAATGTCTTCCAATGGAATTCTAAATGTTGATGCCAAAACTTTGCAACCGCAACTTGCTTGTGCTAGTATCCACTTGAAAAATAGGCAAATTCCAGTAAGGTGGTACTTTAAACTTTGGATTATCTTAGATTAAGTCATTGATTAATAATATACTTATGTTGATTTATCGGCTTCTCTTCTCGGAAATGATGAGGATCGAAAAACTTAAACTGTAGGGTGGAAATTTAAATATCCATGCCGGAAAAGCAATTTAAGCGCGAGCGCAAGCGCGATGAAAACTCGTTTTCAAAAGATGAAGTAAGCTCTCGCCCAATGCGAACCGAGCGAATTGTCAGTCCATCCGGTATCCAACCCACGATACAAGCCCAACTTTACCAATTCCTGAACTATATACGGGTTGAAAAAGGGCTTTCCGCTAACACCCTTGCGAGTTATCGGCGTGATTTAATGAAGTTCGTTGAATACGCTGATTCGCGGAAGCTCACGGCCCAACAAATCGATCGCGAAGCGATACGCGACTTCATACGGCGGCTTCACGGTCAGGGATTGCAGCTACGGTCCCTGGCGCGGCATGTCGTTTCTCTGAGAAACTTCTTCCGCTTTCTCCATCAGGATGGGCAAGTTCCCATTGATATCACCGCCGAGATTGACTCGCCTCAAATAGGGCGCAGCCTGCCCAAGTTTCTCGCCCTGGAGGAGGTCGAAGCGCTGCTGAATCAGCCTGATCTCTCAAAACCCATTGGGCTGCGCGACAAGGCCATGCTTGAGCTTCTTTATGCCACCGGCATGCGCGTCTCGGAGATCATCAGCCTTCGGGTAGAGGATTTTGATCGGAATATGGGCATCCTTCGCTGCCTCGGCAAAGGGAACAAGGAACGGCTGATTCCTGTGGGCAAGTCAGCCCTGAGCGCGGTCGAAATTTATCTCCGGGAAGGGCGCAGCAAGCTCCTGAAAAAGGGTGAATCTCCCTACCTGTTTCTGAATCATCGGGGTGGCAAGCTTTCCCGCATCGGGTTCTGGAAGATCATTTCAGGATATGGCCGCCAGGCTGCTATTGCAGCGCCGCTCACTCCGCACGTGGTGCGCCACTCTTTTGCGACGCACTTGCTCGAGCGCGGAGCTGATCTTCGGTCTATCCAGCTTATGCTGGGTCATAGCGATATTTCGACAACGCAGATTTATACGCACGTCTTGAAAGATCGGCTGAAGCAAGTGTACCAAACGCACCATCCACGGGCGTAAGAGGGCGGGTCTACCCAAAAACTCGCGGCCTACCCGCCATCGACCTCGGCCCGTATGCGTGATGCGTGATGCCTGATATCTCATCCTAGCTGAGCGCCACGATCATGAGCGACTACAACTTTCTGATGGAAATTCGGCTTGCACCGCCGCAGTTTCAGGTGCTCAACCACATCAGCCGGGTCTCCGCCGCCCTGGGCATCAACCTCTACCTGGTGGGAGGGGCGGTGCGCGATCTCACCAGCGGCCAGGGCAACATCCGCAATCTGGATTTTGTGGCTGAAGGCAATACGCAAAAGATTCTGAAAACTCTCGTCTCTGAAGCAACCCGCAAGCCCGCAAAAAGCTCTCCGCCCCAGGCGCAACCTGCAATGGAATTGGAACATTTTCATTACGATCCCCGAAGCCAGACGGCTTCACTTTATTTTGCGAATGGCGTCGAAGCTGAAATTGAGACGGCGCGCAAAGAAAACTATTCAAAGCCCGGTCGGCCGCCAGAGATCACGCCAGCCGGAATCTTTGAGGACCTGCGTCGCAGGGATTTTTCCGTCAACGCCATGGCCGTTTCCCTGCACCCCAACTCTCGCGGCCTTCTTCTTGACCCAACCAATGGCGCTCTGGATATCGAAAACCGCGAGTTTCGCGCACTTCACAGCCGCAGTTTTCTCGAAGACCCCTCGCGGATTTATCGTCTGCTTCGCCTCACCTTGCGCCTTGGCTTTAAGGTTGAAGAACGTACCCAAAGCTGGCTTGAAACAGCCCTCCAAAGCAAAGCCTGGGAAGCAATGACTCCGCAGCAGCAAGGCCGCGAATTGCGCGACGCGCTTCAGGAACAAAACCCCGCCAAGGTGTTTCGCATCTATGCGGAGCATGACCTGCTTCCCGGACTCGACCGCAGCCTGAGCGCAGGCCGGATTCCTTTCGACCGGCTGGAAAAGATTCGCTCCATCACCCGCTCGGTCGAAGGGGCCGATCCATTTCTTTTGCACTTTAATTGTTTGACGGAAAAGCTCTCGCCCGCCCATAAGAAGCGTCTTGCTCAGAAAGTGATGCCCGACAGCAAGACTCTCAAGATGGCTCTCAGTCTGGAACCGGAAGCGCGCAAGCTGGTTAAAGTGTTGGGAGGCCCAAAGGCCAATACTGAAAGCTTTGTCTACCAACTGCTGAAGGATAAACCGCAGCCGCTGCTTCTCTACGTACTGACCCATTTTCCGCAAGCCAAAATCCAGAAGCGCCTGAAGAGCTTTCTTTTCAAGTATCCTCAGATTCGGGCCAGGCTGCCGCGGGCGGAATTGCAGGCGCTTGGGGTTGAGCCCGGTCCGCGCTTTGAGAAGATCATGGAAGAGCTTTTCCGGGCCATGCTGGACGGCAAAATCAAGACTCACGCTCAAGCCGTGAAGGCATTGCATGATCTTGCAGGAATAAAACCGCCGGAGCCTGAGAGTGCCGCGGTAGAAACCCCTGCGAAGCCACAAGTTCAAACAAGAAAGGCAGCGCCGCGGAGCAGAAAAGCTGGAAAGTCACGACGATGACTCCTCGTACTCAGCGATGGGGTCGATGTGAAGTTTGCGCTGAGCCGGAAGACAGATATTCTTCGCTTCACCGCACTGCCTCGGAAGATATCTGTAGCGCCGACATCTTGCCGGCCTTGTTTAGAACGAGGACGCCGAGACGACGGCGCTACCTCTTCATGCCCTGCGCCGAGCCAAGGGATCATGGCGCCTCCGCTCAGAGTGGCAGGGCGGTAAAGTTACGCTCGGCGTCAGAATGACAAGCGAAGGTCTTGAAATGACAATGGTCCGAACTACTTTTCAGCAACCTCGTTCACGGCAACTCGTACGCGCGCATCTGGCGCTTCTCGCAGCGATCATCTTTGCTTGGGGAGCGCTTGCGCAGGATAGCGGCCCGGCGCGCGATGCGTGGCAGCATCCGGAAGAAGTGATGGATGCGATTGAAGTTCACGCAGGGAGCGTGGTGGCCGATGTGGGCTGCGGCGCGGGGTACTTCACCTTCCATCTCGCCGACCGCGTAGGTCCCAGCGGCCATGTCTATGCGGTCGATATCCTGCAATCGCGGCTGGATGAAATTGACCGCGAGGTTCGGAAAGAAGGACTCAAGCAGATCACCACGATCCTCGGCTCTCCAGACGACCCGCACCTTCCGCCAAACAGCCTGGACGCCGTGCTGGCGATGAATACCTTCCACGAATGGCGGCAATACAATTCCATGCTGAAGCATCTCTACGAAGCCTTGAAACCGGGAGGACTTTTTGGCCTCATTGATGGGGTTGCGGCGCCCGGCCATCCGCGGTCCTACTACTACGAACGCCACCGGATGCCAGAAGAGATGGAGCGCGCTGACCTCACCCGCGCGGGCTTCCATTTTGTGCGCCAGGAACCGGGCTTCACGAATCCTGAGGAAAGAAAGAAGTTTTATTTCCTCATCTTTGAGAAACCCCGCTAGAAAAACTTGCTTTCATTCAGGCATAGCCGCCGGCGTGACGTAGGCGCGGATTGTGACCGTGCCAATCACGCTGCCTTGCGTGTCCGCCTGCCAGGTAATCTCCTGCCATTTTCCCTGCGCGTTTGCGGGCGGCGTCAGCACAACTTCAATGGGATAAACGTCGCGAGACCGCACGGGATAGTTTGCCGGCGCGGCCTGCTCTGTCCACCCCGCAGGCAGCCTCGCGGTGAGCCGCACGATCTGTTCCTGATCGGTATGGTTATAGATCAACAACGGCACATGCAGCGCGTTTCCGGGATAAACACCCACTTCCGGAACCGGAATCAACTGCGCAATCTGGTCAATGCCCTGCGCCTTCCAGAACTTGCGATAAAAGGCCCACGGCCCGCCTAGTTCAAGTGAAAGAGTTGAGCTCGCCTGGGGACGATACCCGGGTACAGGAACGAAGGGGATGGAGCCCGGGCTGATTCCAGCAAAGATGTCGCTCGTGGCTGACCCTCCCACCAGGGACTTTCCCAGAACAAAACGCACAGGAGAAGTGAATTCCTTAAAATTACCCGTTTCGAGCGCCTCTTTTCCCACCTGGCCCGTATCCCCTTGAGTCAGGTGGAAGCTGGTCTCAACGGCTGCCAGGCGATAGTACGGAACGTGCTGTGAAGGTGAGATTTCAGTCGAAGAGTATTCCGGCCCCTTGCCTGCCATGAAATCCTTATTCGAAGCGTCCGAGAAGTAATAAATCTTTTTAGGTTGCCAGGGCCGAAGGCCTTCCGTGAAATTGCCAATACCGGAATGATTGCGGGGGAAAGCGACCTGCTCGGGGAACTTTGTGGGATCGCCTGCCAAGTCAAACGCCTCCGTCGCAATCACGCCGGCGGCCTGATGATCCTCATGATTCTCACCCACCACAAAATCGGGAAGCCAGGTGAGAATCACATCCGGGCGCGTGAGGCGGACAATCCGCACTGTTTCTTCAAGCGCGTTGCCGTGGTTCCAGGTTTCGAGCGAGGCTAAAACGTTCTGCCCCGGGGTATCCGGCGCGCCGATAAACCAGACGTTGCTGACGCCAAGCGAGGCCAGCGCGCGGCGAGCCTCAATCTCGCGTTCGGCGCCGAGCGCGGCAGTCTGTTCATAGCCCATCACGTTTCCGCCTGAATCGCCGCGCGTTCCAAAAAGCACCGCAACACGCTTGTGCTGGTCGAAGATGGCCCGGGCGAGATAAGCCGCAATCTCGGTTTCATCGTCAGGATGAGCGACCACGACGAGGATATCCGCTTTATAACGGGCGTCGGGCTCAGGACTGGCCGGAGCCTGATTTGGCGGCGGTGAAGCCTGAGGCGACTGGGCCGACAAAACCCACGGATATCCGGTCACACAAAGAAAGGCAAGCAGAGCTATGCCAAGAACAGAACGTCGGAAGTGAAAAAGCGCAAAAGTTTTCATGAAGAGCCATCCTTTTGATGCACAAAAATGAAATTAAACTACTGAGGTACAACGAAAATAAGCTCACAAAGTCAATGGCCTGTCACCCGAGCGCATCGATGGGTCTCTGCATTTTATTTTTCAGCAAATGCCGTGATGCTCCGTGAAATCTATTCTGAGCCGAAAATACAGGGATTCTTCGCTTCGCTCAGAATGACAGTGCGGAATGATATATTCCGCATCAAAACGACAAGCGAACCTTCGGCTAACGAAGCATATCATGCTGCCTCACCCGTGGGTTCTGCAAGTCGTCAGTGACGGATAACCTTGGCACGTTGCTGAAAACCTCCCGAACCCCATCATTCCACGCCCTTCGCCCGTCATTCTGAGCGCAGCGAAGCGAAGAATCCCTGTATTTTGGCTCAATCAGTTTGACCCACCTTAGAAAAACCACCGGGGGCATGCTGCGGGAAGGAGCGGTTGGTAATATAGAATTGTGCATTCAAAATATGGTGAGCAAATTCAGAAATTTCCAGCGCAACTCCGCGACCGGTTTCTGGAAAAGTACGCGGAAGTAAGAACCAGCCTCTGGGAGGAGGTCCGCGCCTCGTGGGGACTTCGCCCATTTCTCCCAACCTTCCGTTATCTGCTCACCACCGAGTCTCACGTCTACGCCTTTTCGATTGCCGCCAACGCCTTGCTCGCCTTCTTTCCGTTCGTTCTTATTCTCATGAATATCTGCCAGCACTGGCTGCACTGGCAAGAAACCTATGGCACGATTCTGCAACTCGTCAATAGCAATCTGCCGCAAGGCGCAGATTTCGTCACTCGCGGGCTTGTGGCGCTTGTCAGAGGCAGGCGCCGGGTGGAAATCATTACAGTGCTTTTGATGTTCTACACCAGTTCGGGAGTCTTTCTGCCGCTTGAAGTCGCTCTGAATAGAGTCTGGGGATTTGCTCGCAACCGAACGCTCGTCCATAACCTGCTTATTTCTTTCGCGCTGGCCGTGCTTTCGGGGGTGCTCGCCTTCTTTTCGGTCGCCGTCGCCGGAGCTTTGGTCAGAGCCGTGGCATTTCTTTTTGGCTGGCTTCCTTGGCACACTCTGGTTGCGATCCTTTCGCGCATTGTTCTGGAAGCTGTTTCAATCCCGCTGATGATTGCGATCTATTTCATGATCTATTATCTGCTTCCGAACGGAAAGGTTCCGGCCATCAAAGTCTTTCCCGCAGCCGTGCTGGCGGGGGTAAGCACCGAGATCGTCAAGCTGGTTTATTTCCTGACGCTTCCTCTGCTGCATTTCAATCAGACTTACGGGCCCTTTGCGGTCCCCGTCACCCTGTTATTCTGGGCTTATGTCGGATCGATCGTCATGCTCTGGGGCGCTTATTTTTCCGCGCAGAGGCCGCTATCAACTTCCTCTGTTCGGACCATCGAATCGCCGCCCATGTCAGCGAGCGATTGCGCGCCGCGCAAGTCTCTTCAATAAGAACGGGAGGATCCTGAAAACCTATGTATCAGCGTATTGAAGACTACGGAATCATCGGGAATATGCACACCGCAGCTCTGGTCAGCAAAGCGGGGTCCATCGATTGGTTCTGTTTTCCTCGTTTCGATTCCCCCTCGGTGTTCGCCGCCCTGCTGGACGACGAAAAGGGCGGATTCTTCCGGATTGCTCCAGCCACAGAACCCTTCTCATCGCAGCAGCTTTACTGGCCCGCAACCAATGTTCTGATCACGCGTTTCCGTTCAACCAGCGCCTCGGGCGAAGTCATTGACTTCATGCCCATGACGTCGCTCGCCCGGCAGCCTCTGGAAGAGGCCCGGCCTTTAATCCGCGTGATTCAAGCCACACGCGGGCGCATGCGCTTCCGCATGGAGTGCCGGCCAGCGTTCAACTACGCGCGCGAACAACACGAGAGCAAGCTTCGGCCTGAAGGCGCATTCCTTTGCGCGCCCAGCCAACAGTTGGCCTTGATCACTCAGTGTGAACTCAAGGCCCAAGGCGCCGCCGTGATTGCGGAATTCACGCTCGAGGCCGGAGAGACGCGAGCATTTCTTCTGCGCGGCATCTCATCCTCTTCCGACCAGCTTCAGCCGTTTGGACCAGGGCAAGCGCTGGATTTGATGCGGCAAACGGTGGATTATTGGCGCAACTGGCTCTCACGATGCGCCTATCAGGGACGCTGGCGGGAGATGGTTCATCGCTCAGCGCTGGTTCTGGAACTGCTGGCGTATGAGCCTACGGGAGCCGTTGTCGCGGCGCCCACCACCAGCCTCCCGGAAAATATCGGCGGCGTCCGCAACTGGGATTATCGTTGTAGCTGGATACGCGATTCTTCCTTTACCGTCTACGGCCTTCTCCGCGTCGGGCTTGCAGATGAGGCCACCCGCTTTATGAGCTGGATTGAGTCTCGATGCCGTGAACTGGGGCCGGATGGAACCTTGCAGACGGTCTATGGCATCGATGGCCGCCATTCTCTGCCGGAAGAAACCCTCAGTCATCTGAAGGGTTACAAGGATTCACGCCCGGTGCGCATCGGTAATGCAGCCTGCCAGCAACTCCAGATGGATATCTACGGCGAGTTGATGGATTCCATCTATCTCTACAACAAGTACGTCGAACCGATTTCCTCTGACCTCTGGAAATATCTGCGTCGAATGGCCAATTGGGTATCCGACAACTGGCGGCAGCCCGACAATGGAATCTGGGAAGTGCGTGGAGGACCGAAGCACTTCGTCTATTCCAAACTGATGTGCTGGGTGGCTATGGACCGCGCAATTCGATTGGCGCATAAACGCTCTTTTCCAGCGGACTTTGATCGGTGGGTGAAATCCCGTGATGCGATTTATGAAGAGATTTTAAGCCGTGGTTGGAACGAAAAACACCAGACTTTTGTGCAGAGTTACGACGGCGACGCTCTTGATGCTTCCGTTCTGCTGATGTCCATGGTGTTCTTCATGTCGCCCACAGACCCCCGGATGCTGAAAACGTTGGAAGCCATCGGCCGCTGTACAGAACAGGGCGGCCTGCTCTCAGACGGCGCAGTGGCCCGTTACGACCTGGGAAAAACCGAAGATGGCGTCGAAGGATGCGAGGGAACCTTCAATATGTGCAGTTTCTGGTACGTGGAGGCGTTAACACGAGCGGGCCGGACGAACCCTCAGAAAATCGGCCAAGCCCTGCTGTTGTTTGAAAAGTCTTTAAAGCAAGCGAACCATTTGGGGTTGTTCAGCGAGGAAACCGGACCTTGCGGTGAAGCCCTGGGGAACTTCCCCCAGGCGTTCACGCATTTGGGATTGATCAGCGCCGCGTTCAATCTCGATCGAGCGCTCGGTGGAGGGGAGTAGCTCTTCTGCAAGGGGTTAAGCCCGATGTTTGTCATTCTGAGCGGCAGCGAAGAATCCCCGTATTTGTTCTTTCCAAATGCGGGGATTCTTCGCTTCGCGGAGTTTCTCCTGAGTTTCTGGAGAGCGAAGCCGAAGGGTTCCTTCAGAATGACGTTTCCCCTGGTTGCGGCCACAAGACCGCGCGGCGTGACACTCGCCGTTCAATACTTTGGTACGGTGGGATCCACCTGATCTGACCAAGCCAGAATTCCACCCTTCAGATTATGAATCTTGCGGAATCCAGACT
>DATGKJ010000310.1:0-5078 GCA_035294685.1 Terriglobia bacterium
TACTACGAAATCTGCAACGAGCCTGGAGGCGGAATAGCAAACCACGTGACCACGCGTGAAGTCGATGCCTGGCAACAAGCGATGGCTGACACCCTGCGCGAAGAACTTCGGAAATTGAGTCGGCAGCATTTGCTGATGGGCCAGAATGCTTTCAGTTACATGCCGAAATTTGGCCAGAATTTCGACGTAAGCTTTTCAGGCTCCATGCTCGACGCCGTCAACGTTCATCCACTTCCTGACTTGACGCTGCGGGGCCGCACTTATCAGCTCGGGAACTTTATGTCCAAAGAACTCCAGCTTGAGCAGTTCCGCGATTTCTTTCTGGCCGCTCACCGCGAACCTAAGCCCTGCATCTCAGACGAAGACAATGCCGCAAGCATGTATCTGGATGACGCCGGATGGACCATCGATCGCAAGCGAGCCTGGACAGCCATCCTGTGCGGCGCGCATTACGACTTTATCGATTTTTCGATCAAGGCAGGGATTGAGGCAGGGACTCAGGAGTCGCGCACAAAGATTCGAAGCTGGATGCGTAATCTTTCAGAGTTCATTCATTCCTTCGATTTCATTCATGCTCAGCCTGCGCCGGACTGGATCGTTAGCCAGCCTGCGCATCTGGTGGCTGCGGCGTTGGCAAAACCGGGTGAAGATTACATCGCCTATCTGGCCGATGCGCGCGAATTGACCGACCCGACTGCAGGGCAGCCGATTAATGGGGACATCTCCTTCCGGCTTCCACAGGGCAACTACAGGGTGTGCCTCTATTCACCCACCGGTGGAACCTTTTCGCCTTGTCTTCCCGCTGAAGGAGGACGCGTGGCGACGTTTGAGTTGGCGCCATTTACCGAAGACATAGTCATCCGGGCAACTCGCGTTCGGTAGCCCGCGAGTTCACAAATTCCTAAATCAAAAGGGAGCGAAAAACTCTATGAATCGCCGATCATTTCTGGAAAAAGCAGGTCTTGGCACGGCCGGTTTCGCATCGCTTCAAGAAACAGGCGCAGGAAAAGGAATAGGCGCTGGCTCTCAATCAACGAGTTCCGACGATCAGGATGCGACCGGCGCTCAATATGGCGTCCAGCATTGCGTCTCGGAGTGGTCATATTCCTCAGGCAAAGCATACGCCGATCCCTTCAACGACGTTGAACTCGACGTTATCTTCACTGATCCTCAAGGGCGGGACCACCGCATGCCGGCTTTTTGGGCAGGCGGCCAAACATGGCGAATCCGGTATAGCCCGGCAATCGCAGGACGCTACACCTACCGCACTGTATCCAGCGATACGTCAAATTCTGATCTTCACGCGCGGCGTGGCGTCCTGAATATCTCGGAATACCAGGGCGACAATCCTCTTCGCAAACATGGTCCGCTGCGGGTAGCGTCAGATCGGCTCCACTTCGAACACGCAGACGGAACGCACTTCCTGTGGCTCGGCGACACATGGTGGATGGGACTTTGCCGCCGCTTGCGCTGGCCGGAAGCTTTTCAGAAACTGGCCGCTGACCGCGTCTCCAAAGGCTTTTCTGTTATTCAAATCGTCGCGGGGCTTTATCCCGATATGCCTCCATTCGATCCGCGTGGAGCGAACGAAGCCGGCTTTCCCTGGGAGGCAAACTACGCCCGAATTAACCCGCATTACTTCGATATGGCGGATTTGCGAATTCGTGAGTTAGTTGATCGGGGTTTGGCCCCCTGCATCGTGGGGTGTTGGGGATATTTTCTGATCTTTATGGGCTTGCGCAAGATCAAGCAGCACTGGCGGAATATCGTGGCGCGGTGGGGAGCCTATCCTGGGTTCTGGTGCCTGGCCGGCGAAGGAACAATGCCCTACTACCTCTCAAAGAACCCCAAAGAAGACGCCGCGAAACAGAAGAGCGGCTGGACAGAAGTCGCGCGTTACGTGCGCAGCATCGATCCCTACCATCACCCGATCACGATTCATCCTTCATCAACGGCGCGCGACACGGTGGAAGACCCCTCCGTGCTCGATTTCGATATGCTCCAGACCGGTCATGGAGACCGCACGAGCTATCCCAACACCATCGACAAGGTCACAGGCGAACTCCAAAGAACGCCGCGCATGCCGGTGCTGGTCGGGGAAGTATGTTACGAAGGGATTCTGGATGAGAACCGGCAGGAAGTTTCACGCTTCGTATATTGGGCCTGCATGCTGAGCGGGGCCGCGGGGCATACCTATGGGGCTGATGGAATCTGGCAGGTGAACACCGCAGAGCATCCTTTCGGGCCTTCTCCGCATGGACGATCGTGGGGCGGTCCTCCCTGGAATGTGGCGGCAGAACTGCCCGGTTCGCATCAAGTGGGCCTCGCCAAGAAACTGCTCTCAAGTTACGAATGGTGGCGGTTGGAGCCGCACCCGGAATGGGTTGAGCCGCGCTGGACGACGGAAAACTATCAACTACCCTACTGCACCGGAATTCCGGGAGAACTCCGGATCGTTTTCGTGCCTCTCTTGTGGGGCGCGCCCAAGATCACCCATCTTGAGTCCGACGTGAGCTACCAGGCCTTTTTCTTTGATCCCCGAACAGGAACTCGAACGCCCATCGGAGAAGTCCGCGCCGATGCGCAAGGCGCGTGGCAAGCCCCGCTCACTCCCACTTTTGAGCAGTGGGTAATCATCCTGGAGAAAAAACCATAAGTCCCGCAGCGACGGTACTACAGGGGATTACAAATTATAGTGACACTATTTGCTGTAGCGGCGCTGTCCCTTCACTTCGTTCAGGGCAGGCTCTCAGCGCCGAAAGACGCCGGTGGGGACACCGGCGCTACAGAATAAGATAACGCGCAAAAAGGGCAGGCTGCGTCACCACTGTAGCCGCAGGGTAAACTCCATGTTCCGCATCTGCGGAACCGTCTCAAGAAACGTGCCGAGCAGTCCTGTGATATGTCCTGCCAGCGCATCGTCCACCGTCATATCCGGCTCGCCCAGAGGCGCGGTATTTGTGGCGTTATAGTTTTCCCAGCGAAATTGCAGGATCGTCTTCTCACGGCTGAGGGGCGTCTTGAACATAAACTCCTTCCATAAGGCCCAATCGGCGTTAAACAGGCCGGGGCCGCGTATGCTGCCCCGCGCCGCATCTCCCCAGCGGCAGCACTGCGCGGCTTGCCCTGGAAATTGAGGCGCTTCAAAGGCTGCGGGGTTATACCATTCACCGGTTGTCTTTTGAGAGGGATAAATGGGAACCCCAGGTATCCGGTCGGGTCTCTGGCCGAAGTCAGCGTTCAGCGTGCTGCCATTGGCAAGAATAGGCGAAAGAGCAAACCCATCCTCCAGCGTGGTAATGCCGTTGAACTGCCAGCCGCCGAGGAGGGCTTTTTTTATCCCTGTGACGTTATTTCCCCACCGCATTCCAGTACCATAAGGCAACTGCCAGTTGTGGCTCAGCGTCCAGACTGCGGCCCTGTCCTGATTGGTGCCGATTCCGTAAGACCCTTCCCGGTCATAAGGGTTTGTGCCTTGATCCCCCCAGGCGAAGCCGGCTACCTCTGTATCCAGAGCCTTGGACCAAGTAAAAGAAGATGTCACCGAGTAGCCGTGAGAGAATCGCTTATCGACAACAATTTGCAGAGCGTTGTAATTCGAATTGCCGCCGTTATTTCTGCTGCCAATTCCCTGAGTCAAGCCGTATAGCTGGTAATAAGGACGCCGGCTCACGACGTCTCCCGTCCCCGGCGGGGCTGCGTTGATATTAGGATCCCATGCCAAATTGGTTCCTTTATTTCCAACATAGCGAACTGTAATCCCAAGGTCTCGGCCAATCAGGTGTTCCACCGCAAAATTCCACTCATCGACGTGCTCGGTAGGCGTATACGGGGGATTGTAATAAATGCTCACGCCCGGAGGCGCTTTCAGAAGGCCGGAAGAGGGAAGGTTGAGCGGGGGAATCGGTGGCACCCCTTGATCGATGGGAAATACCGGCTGATAAATATTCGACAGGGGCGCGCTCTGGGTCGGCGCAATCGGATACTCAATCGAGAGTTGCTGGAATGTGCTGGAGTAGTTCGTTGCAAAATAGCTCCGCCCAAAGCCAGCGCGAAGCACAGTATTTTGCATCAGCTTGTAGGCCAAACCCAGGCGAGGCGACCAGGCCTTGTGATAGGCCCTGACATCGGAAGAATTCGTGACGTCTCCGAGGTTCGCCAGCAGGAGGTTGCCTGTGTTGACATCAAAATTGGACAGGCCCCCTTTCAGGGGAGTGGTATCCGGACCAAAATAATCCCACCGCACTCCATAATTGACGGTCAGCTTGGGTGTGGCTCGCCAGATATCCTGCCAATAGAGTGCGTCCCGCCACTGCCTTTCGTGGGGGAAGAAATTAAATACACCTCGCTGAAAATTGTTGGGAAGGCCCAACAGGAATGAAGCTGTTGCGAGACCCGAACCCGGCGCACCCGGCGTCGCGGTCGTAAGTTGATCGAAGCCGAAATATCCTTCCGTGTGAGCATTGATGGTAAACAGGTCTTCCATATTGCGACGAATATCTGTTCCCCATCGGAACTGGTGTTTCCCCTTCATCCAGGTCCAGTTGTTAACGCCTTCCCAGATATCGATGATGTCCAAGCGTGGAATCGCCACGTTGTTGGGCCCCGGCCCTTCCGTGAAGCCTCCAATCGGGCCTCCAATCACAAATCCAGCCAGCCCGCCGGTTATTTTGTTTCCGAGGTTGAGACCCAGAATTCCGACTTGATTGTTGGTATTGAGGTTTGCGTCTGTCTGATAGCCCAGCAAATGCCAGCGCAGCAAGCCCCCTCGGAACTCAGCCAGCAGGTTCGAACTGAAACTGTGGGTATAGTTTAACGCCACTTGATCATCATACGTGCGCGCTTCTTCAGACCCGAGCCCGCCAACCGGGGGCCCTCCGGCCACCACGCCAAACAACGGTGGATTATCCAGGAACGAATAGAGGTAACTATTGCGTATGAACATCTTGTCTTTATCGCTGATTTCCCAATCCCAGCGGGCATCAAACTGATCCGTCCGAAACCCCACGTTCCCGCTTCCGACATAATTGAGATCGTAGGGATCAGCAGGATTCGTCACGGTATTGGGTGCGGGCAGG
>DATGKJ010000311.1:0-2730 GCA_035294685.1 Terriglobia bacterium
CATGAAGGTGTTGTCAACCGCCAGCAGGATTCGACGCCGGTGAGCCAGTTTTGCAGCAGCGGCAAGATCGGTAATCTCCATGATGGGATTGGTGGGTGTCTCCACAAAGAGCAGGCGCGTCTCCGGGCGGAGCGCATGCTCAACCTCTCCCAACTGGCGAGTGTCGGCGTAGCTGAATGTAAGTCCGAAATCCTTCAGCACACGCTCGAAAAGCCGAAAGGTGCCGCCGTAAAGGTTGCGGCCCGCCACCACATGATCGCCGGCTTTGAAGAGGGTCATCACGGCATTGATCGCCGCCATCCCGGAAGCAAACGCAAATGCAAACTGGCCTCTTTCCAGCGCCGCAAGATTTCGCTCCAGCGCCGCGCGCGTAGGGTTCGAAGTGCGGGCGTACTCATATCCCTTATGCTTGCCAAGTTCTTCCTGAACGAAGGTGGACGTCTGGTAAATCGGGACGATGACTGCTCCTGTCGCCGGATCAGGATCCTGTCCAATATGGATGGCGTTGGTGGCAAATCCCATGAGTTCCTCCGGAATAAGAGAGGCGGCAACTCCTTGGCAGGTTAGGGTAAACCCTTTCCAGCCGCAGCACAGGCGTTCGGCTGCGCCTTGCGAGCTTGCAAAATGCTAACCGACGAATGAGGCTCAAGCCTGATGCGCCCTGGGCTGGCAGTCATTGCTGCTCAGCGCGCCGTTACGGCGACGGCCGCTTCTCGAAGAAACTTGGCAGATTCCTCAGGCGGCGTGGGATTGATATAGAAACCTGTGCCCCATTCAAACCCTGCCACCTTGGTGAGCTTCGGCATGATCTCCATATGCCAGTGATAGTAATCGTTGGAACTCTCAAGCAAGGGGGACGTGTGGATGACATAATTGTAGGCGGGACGCTCCAGGACCTGATCCAATCGCATCAGCATGTCTTTGGTCATCGTGGCCAGGTCGGCATACTCATGCGTTTTGGATTCCTCAAACGCTGACTGATGAGCCTTGGGAAGAATCCAAAGCTCAAAAGGGAATCGCGGGGCAAAAGGAGCCACGGCCACGAAGGAGCCGTTTTCGGCAATCATGCGAACGCCGGAATCCGTTTCCTGCTGAATGATGTCGCAAAAGATGCAGCGGTCTTTGAAGCGGTAATATTCTTTCGAGCCTTCAATTTCTTCCAGCACGCGCTTGGGCACCACGGGCAGAGCGATGAGTTGCGAGTGCGTATGTTCCAGAGAGGCGCCCGCAGCCTCGCCGTGGTTCTTGAAAATCAGGATGTACTTGAATCGGCGATCTTTCTTCAGATCCACGATACGGTCGCGGAAGGCCCAGAGCACGTCTTCGATTTCTCGCGGGCTGAGCGTAGCCATGGTTTTGCTGTGGTCCGGCGTCTCAATGATCACTTCATGCGCGCCGATGCCTTCCATTTTGTCGTAAAGACCTTCACCCTGCCGGTTGAGTGAGCCTTCGATCTGCAGGGCCGGGAACTTGTTCGGCACCACCCGTAGCGTCCATCCCGGAGTATTCGGGGCGCTGCCGTCGCTGCGGTAGGCGATGATTTCGGGAGGAGTCTTTGACTCGTTGTTGTAACAGAAAGGACAAAAACCTGAGCCGCGGATCTCCACCTTGTCGCGAACGAAGTCGCTGGGGCGCTTGGCGCGATCTGTCGCAATAATAACCCATCGGCCCGTGACCGGATCTTTTCTGAATTCAGACAATTTTGATTCCTCCTTCCTGACTTTAGCAGGTTGTCAGATCGAACGTTGTCATTCCCGCATATGCGGGAATCCACGGGTTGATAGAGAGTCTGGCGCCGGATTCCCGCTTGCGCGGGAATGACGGTTCTGCGAATATCCGACAGCGATGACAGGCGATCTCAAAAGCTTGCCGAGGGAGCAGGGAATTACAATGCTGCAATGCTAGGCCCGCCATTTATCCATCCTTGCAATCGACATCACCGCCCTGCTAACTTTGCCGAGGCCTGAATGCATCCTTAATCAGCCGCACCTGACATCCCGTTTCCATTTTCCATTCTACGCTGACGATATCAAACCGGTAGTTTACTTCTTTTTTCTTCAGACGCCGCATGTAGATTTGCGCCGCCCGCGCGATGCGCTTTTGTTGTGCGGGGGTCACAGCAATCTCGGGCGGGCCAGCTTCATCTGAGGTGCGGGTTTTAACCTCAATAAAGCTCAAGACCGGACCATCCCAGCCAATCAGGTCCAATTCGCCTGCATCGGACCGCAAGCGTAAATTACGCGCCACGATGGTGTATCCCATCCTCCGCAAATACCAGTAAGCCAGCATTTCGCCGTGGCGGCCGGTTTCGAGATGGGTTGCATCCCCCGCCGCTTCCCCTCTTTGTCCTTGAGAGTGACGACCCTCAAGCCCTGACGATTGAGCTCGACGGCGCTCCCTCCAAAGCAGGGAAGAGTAAATCAGATGCGCAAGGAGAGGCATTGGGCGATGCGCTTCCGCGACTTACCAGGAATAATGAGGCCTGCAAATTACAGTGACAACATTTTCTGTAGCGGCGCTGTCCGCAGCGCCGAAAAACCGCCAGTGGGGACACCGGCGCTACAGAAAAGATTGTGACGGAATTTGCGGCCGTCAGCGAGGTTGTTTCTCAAGCTCTGTCACACATCGATCCAGCACATCAATCGCGAAATCCGCGTGCTCTTTTTCAAGCACCAGTGGCGGCATCAGCCGGACGGTGCTTTCTCCGCAGCCGAGCACCAGCAGGCCGTT
>DATGKJ010000312.1:0-9751 GCA_035294685.1 Terriglobia bacterium
CAGGCGATCAAACGCATTCTGCCTTTTCATCCCACCGCCGCGCAGAAACGCGTCCTGAAAGAAATCGCGGATGATATGACGTCGCCGCATCCCATGAGCCGGTTGTTGCAAGGCGATGTCGGGTCGGGCAAGACGATTGTAGCGCTCCAGGCAGCGATCATTGCTATTGAAAATGGCTATCAAGTGGCGCTGATGGCTCCCACGGAAATTTTAGCCACCCAGCATTACCTCTACTGCAAGCAACTGCTGGCGGCTTTGCCTTATGAAGCGGGCCTGCTGGTGGGCGGCCGCTCCACGAAAGAGAGGGCGGCACTCAAAAAGCGCCTTGCCGAGGGCTCCATGCAGCTTGTGGTCGGCACGCACGCCTTGATTGAGCCCGATGTTGAATTTGCCAGGCTGGCGCTCGTGATTGTGGATGAACAGCACCGCTTTGGCGTGATGCAGCGCTATGAGCTGATTCGCAAGGGGCGCGCGCCTCATGTGCTGGTCATGACGGCCACTCCCATTCCGCGCACTTACGCCCTGGCGGCTTACGGCGACTTGGATTTCTCCGTGATTGATGAGTTACCGCCCCATCGCCTACCCATCATCACCCGCGCCTATGCTGAGCGCGACCGCGCCCAGGCGTTTGACTTCATCCGTCGCAAGGTTCAGAGCGGAGAACAGGCGTACGTGGTCTACCCCTTGATTGAAGAGTCGCAAAAGCTCGACCTGAAACCTGCCGTGCGCATGTTTGAGCATCTTTCGCGGAACGTCTTCCCCGAGTTCCGTGTCGGGCTTCTTCATGGGCGGCTGCCGGCCGATGAAAAAGAAAGCGTGATGCGCCGCTTCCGCGCCGGCGAGATTCAGATTCTGGTTTCAACGACGGTAGTCGAAGTGGGTGTCGATGTGCCGAACGCCACCGTCATGCTGATCGAGCATGCGGAGCACTTCGGCCTGGCGCAGTTGCACCAGTTGCGTGGACGCATCGGCAGAGGCGCGGGCAAATCCTATTGCCTGCTCCTCGCTGGTGAATCCCGAACCGAAGCGGCCGACGAACGCCTGCGCATTCTCACTCAGACCCAGGATGGTTTCAAGATTGCCGAGATGGATCTTAAACTGCGCGGGCCAGGCGAATTTCTCGGAACGCGGCAGTGGGGAGTGCCGGCTTTTCGCATTGCCAACTTGCTGCGCGACCATGAAATCCTGGAGTGGGCGCGGCGTGAGGCCATGGAGTTCGTTGAACGACCGGAATCGTCTCAGGAACTTGCCGCCTTCACTCGCAGCCTTCGCGCTCACTGGTCGGAGCGCTATCGGCTGGCAAGCGTCGGGTGACGGGATTGAGCCGCGGGCGTCCGAACTGACGCATTCCATCATTATGCGTATCATTGCCGGAGCTTATCGCGGGCTGCGCTTAAAAACACTGAAGGGCGAAGCGTTGCGGCCCACTTCAGACCAGTTGCGTGAAACACTATTCAACGTGCTCGGGGAGAACGTTCAGGGCACAATGTTCTTGGACGCGTATGCTGGCAGCGGCGCGGTGGGCATTGAAGCGTTAAGCCGTGGCGCTCAAGAGGTGGTCTTCGTAGAACATCATCGACCCGCCGTCGAACTGATCCGGGAGAATCTACAGGCGCTGGGCATTATCTCTGGCTTTCGGATTATTCAGAGTCAGGTTCAGATGGGCCTTGAGCGAATGGCAGGCCAGGGTGAAAAATTCGATTTCGTTTTTCTCGATCCGCCTTATGCCGAAATCCGCGAGTATCATCGCTCTCTCCGCGAACTCGGGCGGTTGAAAATCCTGCGGTCTGCGTCCCTGGTCATCGCCGAGCACTCCCGCCATTGCCGGCTTGAGGAACGTTATGGGGCGCTGTCGCGCGCGCGCCTCTTGAGGCACGGAGATTCGCAATTGGCCTTCTATCGAGCTCTGTAGAGTCTGTGTGAAGAACCGCTCTTGCAGCGGCGGCGTCCCCACCGCCGGAATTTACTTTTTCAATGGTTTCGGCGATGAGGACATCGCTGCTACAGCGCATCTTTCAGCCTTTCAGGCAGACTCTGTAGCCCTTTACGAATCGCCTTCCGCGGAAGAACCCTTCGCCTTGAATTCTTTTTCCAGGCGATCGAGGTCCTGCTGCGCCTTTTCAACCGCCTGCTTTGCGGCCTGAACTTCCGTCTGCTTGGCGTTAATTCTTGCAGCCAATACGGTTCGCTGATTGGGGTCCAGCGTGCGAAGCTGCTGCAAGTTCAAAAGCTTCAATTCTTCTTCCGCGAGCTTTTCTGCTTCCTGAGCGGACGCAAGCTGCTGGCGCGCCGCATCGAGACGAGCCTGCCAGTAGGCTTTCGTCCCGGGCTTGACTCCGGGCGGGATCGCGCTTTCGGAGGTTCCCGAAGTCCCTATCGCTGATCCAAGAGATCCCTGGGTTCGCTGGATTTGATCCTGCAGGTCCTCAATCTCTTTCTGGTCGTCGGCAACCTGCCGCTGCTTTTGATGCAGTGCGTCGGTGAGCTTGTTAATATCCCGCCGGCTGTACTCCTGGAATAAGGTGTCATTGGGATTGGGATAATACTGCATGCTGCTTTGGCTCAGTTGCTGCTGTAACACTGCAACTTCCCGCTGATGCATTTGGAGTTGCTGTTGGGCCAGGTTCAGCTTATAACGAAGATAGGCTAGGTCCTGCTCCGCGCGAGCGGAACCGGCCTTTTCATTTTCGCTGGCCGAGGCAGAGGAATTGCTGGAGCCGATCAAGCCCACGCCGGCCGTCCCTTTCGGGAGATTGTCGTTGGTATAGAGCGGAACGTCTTTTAGATTCTCTTTTGCGCGTTGTTCCTGGAGCGCGCGGGCAACATCAGCCAGTGACGGCTCGGAAGACATCGTTTGCTTGGTTGCCTTCGATGACGTTTGCTGCTGTGAGCGCGGCGCGGGGAGGGCTACGAAGGCCGTCAGAAGCATGATGAGAGGAAACGTCACGAATCTCATCGTTTTAGAACCAGTTAATATCGGACTCATATAGTCCTAATCTAGGCTTGTCCGGGCTTAAAATCAAGCGAAGTCATGCGGGATGAAGATAAACAGGTCGCACGATGTTTACGTCTCACTATTGCGGCCTGTTCCGGTGAGGGAGTTGTTTGCTGCGCTTAGTGTAGCGAACGAAAGCCAACAACGGCCTGTCACCCTGAGCGAAACGAAGGGGCCTTGCATTTTTCAACGAAATACGGGGATTCTTCCGCCTCGCGGAGTTTACCGTGAGCCTCTTCACTCCGCTCAGAGCGATTCAAAAAGGAGCGAATCGGCTCGGCGTCAGAATGACATTCGAAAGGGCTCTGCATTGTAAGGTCATACTTTCTTCTTTTTTAGCAACCGTTTTGGACCTGTCATTCTGAGCGCAGCGAAGAATCCCCGTATTTTTGCTTTACAAATGCCGGGACTCTTCGCTCGTTGTGCTCGCTCAGAATGACCGTCACTTTGGCTGCGGCCACGAGACTGCACTATGCTACATCGTGTTTGCAGAACAGAGTTCACATGCAAAAAGCAACCAAAATTATTTTAATCATTGTATGCGTCGTCGTGGGCTTTGTGATCGCCGCCTTGCTCATTGCTCCCCGGCTTTTTGATGTCGATCATTACCGGCCCGATGTAATTTCCTACATCGAACAAAACACCGGCCGCCAGATCGAAATCGGCCACCTGGGGCTTTCGGTATTTCCGAGCATTAACATTCGGGTGGATCAATTCGGCATGGCCAATCCTCCCGGATTCTCCAGGGGCGACTGGCTTACCGTGCAGCATATCCACGCGCGTCTGGACCTGCATGCTCTCTGGAATCGTCAGATTGTGATCAAGCGCCTGGATCTTGACAAGCCGGTGTTAAATTTAGAGTCCGATGCGCAAGGGCGTTGGAATTATCAGATCGCCCCTCGGGCCCAGGCAAGCGTTCAGAGAATGATGCCTGTTGCGGCACTGCGCGATGATCGTGTCACGCACGCTAAATTCGAGCCTCCGTCGAGTGATCCTCCGCTTTTCTCACTCCAGGAGATCTCGAAGGTCGTCTTGAACGATGGTCAAATGACCGTCAGGAACCTCTCAGCGGCGGGTGAACCCAGCACTCCGACGCTTGAATGCCGCGGCATTTCATCCGCTCTTGAAGGCCTGAACTTTGCGGCTTTCACGGCTACGACGGGAATCGCAAAGAATCCATCCGCCAACGCAACGGGGACGTTAAGCGTCGACTCTCTGAGTACTGGCAGCATCGAGGCGACGAAGGTGGAATCGGATGTTGCAATGTCTCTCGGGCAGGTGCAATTCAATCATCTGCGCTTCAATTTTTATGACGGCCATGGAAAGGGCAATGTTCTGGTGAATCTTGCGCAGCCAGTCCTGGAATATCACGCTGAAATAGAACTTAGCGATGTAGACGTGGCCAAACTTCTGAATCAATTTCCAGCGTCGCGCGGCGCGATGACCGGCAAGCTGGACGGCCAGATGAATCTTTTCGGGAAGTCCATAAAATCGTCGAATCCCTGGGAAGGAAAGCAAGGCAACGGAACGGTCATCATCCACAAAGGACGCTGGCTGAAACTGCAACTGAACAAGAACTTATTGGAGCTGGCGCATGTGGCCCAACTGGGGCCTGCCTCCGGTGACCCCTCCGCATTTTCTTCCATCTCGGCCAGGTGGCAACTGGCCAACAGCGTGCTGACCACGCCCAGCGTTCACATCATCGGCACAGGGATTACGGTGGATGGATCAGGAAGGGTGGAGCTGAGCGGAGCAAACTCGTTGCACTATCAGGGAATTGCGGAATTTGCGGCCCGCCAGAATCCGCTGACGAATATTCTGGCCAACATTTCCGGCGCAACGTACCAGAACGGCCAGCTCAAGCTGCCTTTCGTGGTCAATGGCACCTTGCAGCGGCCGCTGTTTCAACTGGAAACCGCGCGTCAATTTTTTCAACCGCCCGCCGCGACAAGCCCCGCCGCTAATCCCAATCAGCCTCCCAACGCGCTCCAGAACTTATTCAAACTCTTCCAGCAAAAGAAGCGATAAGGCCCAATCTCGATGAGGAAAATTCAAAAGCTGAAAAGTAATCTTGCGAGCCGACCCGAATCGTAACCGGAAGAGTTGGCTTATGGCGCTGCTCCGGCAGAATCGTTTTCATCCTCATCTTCATCGAGCGTCTGCGCATGCGAAACGGCCGGTGTGCTGCTGTAGCGGGCAAGGAATTCTTCAATGATTTTCTGTTCATCCTCGCTGAGACCGTACAGGTCATAGACCTGGTGATTGAGTTCTTCTTCTTGCGACCGAATCTTGTCCTCAGTGCTGACAAGTTCCTTTCTGGTTTGGGCTAACAGATTCAGAAGCTTCTTTGCTCCTTCTGGCGTCACCGGCAGACGCCATTCAAGAATCTCTTTTACAGAGAGTGACTGTCGCGGGGCGCTGCGAAGCGCCTCGGCAAGGCAATTCGCGTGCTCTCGCCGCTCAAATTGAAAGGTATGCTGCGAACCATAGCGCACCTCAAAGCCGTAAAGTGTTTTCTCAACGGTCGCTGCGTTACGGTCGATCGTTATCTGCGCCGAGGTGGGGTGTCCCTCAGCCAATCGGCGCACAGTATCCAGTTCGTAGCGTCCTAAATCCCCATCAAAACTTCCTGGGAACAGCCGCGTCTTTTCCATGAGGCAGACACGTCTTTCAGAAGCAGCAGTAAGGTTCCTGGCAAGCGTAGCCAGTTTGCGAGTGACCGTCGCCTTGCCATCCATGATCTCAACTGCTACAGGAAGTTGCCTGAGGAATTGATCTGCATAAGAGTAGAAACGGCCGCCGTAAACCGAGCTAATCTCCTTAACGATAAAATCAGCAACGTTTGCGTTGAGAAATGCTAATAACGCCCAGATATTGGCAATAGCCTTCCCTGGCGCAATGCCATAAACACCTCCGCCTTTACCGCCAGCTTGAAAGACATATTCACCTTCCTGGTTGAGAGCGAAGGAGTTACGCCGGGAGAGAAGTTGCAAAACAAGCTTTGGTCGGAAGTAATAGTCGAGCCCTCGGGGATAAGTAGCTCCATACCACAAGTGGCTCTCTGCTCTTCCTTCAGCAAAGCGACTATCTTCGCGGGCGCGAAGCTGAGCTTCGTGCTTTCGGAGGTATTTCCAGGCTTTGGGAAATCTCTCTTCAAAAACCTGAACGCTATCGGGATTGAGCAAGTCAAACTGATCGAGGTTAGTCTTGCACGGGATCAGATTCCAATCTTTCACCGTTTCACCCTGCAAGGTCTGTTTCTTTTCGTAGCGGTCATAAGGAAACATCACCCACGTCCGTTTCCAGTTAATGGCCCATCGAGCGACGTCCTTGCCGAAAATAAACGGCTTCAAAGCGCCTTTTTCGATTTCAATCGGCTTCTTCTCACAACCGCACTTTTCACCTTCATGTCGCGGTTGGACTCTTAGCAAATGACCTTTGTCCTCGATTTCATCGAACACCAGAATGCTATCAGCGCTGGTCTGGTAGCCGGCGAAGCCGCCGCTGGAAGTTGCTGTGAGCTCGATGAGGCTTTTACCTGGCGCTTCATGCAGCCTATCAATAAGCCTCCGTTCCGGCTCAGGCATAAACCACCATCCAGGCCCCTTCAGGCGATTACGGGGAAAAGTGAAAACTTCCACTGATTTCCCGCGTTCCACACCCCTTGTTCCCAGATTTTTCCGAAGAGCCTGAAACTCAGCGTAAATTTCATTGGGATCAGCCTCGCTGGCGAAAACACGCGCAGCCTGGAGTTCGTCTTCCCTGCCGTCGCGCTGGCGTTCCGCAATCAGAATGGCCGGGTAATTGAGCGCTCCGGCAAAAACCCGCGTATCACGGAAATCGATGAGTAAATCCACGCGCAATGCGCGCGGCAGATGCTCACGCAGCTTTCCTCCATAATCTACATTCAGGAAGCGATCCGAGAGGATGAAACCCAGCCGCCCGCCATCGGCCAGCCATCCATCGCGGTAAGGGGCGCGGACCGCCCGCTCAAGAAAGGTGATGTAAAGATCGTAATTGTGCTCCGTCCATTCATACTTCTCAGCCCAATATTCCTTGACGTGTTCAGGAATCTTCTGAATTCGCACGTAGGGTGGATTGGCCACCACGAACTCGTATTGCAGGTCATGTTTAAGCGAAACGGCCAGCACCAGATCTTCAATGGCCTTCATGAAGCGGCCATCTTCGTATTTCCCCTTCAACTCGGCCACGGTTTTTTCGAGCGCAGTCAGCATAGGCTGCAAATACGTTTCCAGCTTTTCAGAGCGCTCACCAAAGCGGCTCTGCAAAAGCTGCTGAAGAGTGAAACGCGGATCCCGCACGGTCTGGAAGACGCGGGCAAGCGCTGCAACATATTCTTCCAGGTTGGAAATTAGGCCGCGCTGCCTGGCGTCAAGGTATCGCGGCACCCCTACCAGCATCTTATGGAAAGTCTTCTTCTCTTCCTGAATCGGCAGGTATACGGTGAGGTTCAACAATCCTTCAGCAAAACGCATGCTGATCTGAATCCCGCCTTTAGAGGTCCCGCTGCCATCCTCTTCGCGCTCCTCGATGCGGAGCGAATCTGTGCGGAATACAGGAAGCCGCAGAATGCGAAAGTCACGGTCCTGCTGGATGGCTTCGGCATAACGGGGAAGGATGAGCGCAGCATAGTTGATCTGCGCCATGAGCACGGCAAAAGGGTTGATATCGAAGCCCACGATCCGCAAGCCCTCGGTCAGATCAAGAAGCACATCTTTGGCATGGCGACGGCCTGCCTGCCGCAGGTATCGCTTGAGAGCCGCGGCCAGAAAGGAACCGGAGCCACAGGCAGGATCAAGCAGGCGCTGGCCCTGCTGCCCGTCATAGCCGCATTCGTTCAGGATAAATTCGATGACTTCCGCAGGTGTGTAAAACTCGCCCAAAGCCTTGCGCGTATCGCGGTCAAAATAGAGTTGGTAAAGCTCGCCCAGAAGGTCGCCCGAGAGTTCAAGAAAATTGAACTGCGTCACCGCCAGGAGGCATTCGCCCAGAGCGTAAAAAAGAGCGCGACCTTCTGCAGGCTGGCACTCAAACCACCAGTCGAAAATATCCTGAAGAAAGATGCTGCTGAAAACGGTTTCGCTGGCGCGCCTGAATGAGCGTTCGACAATCTCGCGATAATGTTCCGGGCGCAGTCGGTCGTGGACGGAGAGTTCGTTCAGACTTTCCCGGATGCGCGGGACAAAACGGACGCCGGGAAATCCCTGGTCGTCCGCCGCCTTGGCGAGCATCAGTCGTGAAACAATGGTGTAGGCTGTCTCCAGACTGAATGAAAATTGAGCAATTTCAATTGACGCCTTGCTGCCAAGGAAATCCTTCCAGCTTTCGGGAACATCCTTGTACTTGAGTTGGCGGGCATAGGTTTTGAGCCAGAATTCATAAGAGCCTTTGGCAAAGCGGGAGACATCCATCGTTTTCGGCAATAACTCTTTGAGCGCAATCACCAATCGGCCAAAAGCCGACTCGCGGCGTAGCTGGAACATCTGGAAAAAGATTCGCGCCGGCTCAGATTGCGTATCCGAGATCAGCAGTTGCTGAGCAAGGTTGAACCGAAGCCGCTCCAGCACGCTTTCCAGAAGTTCGAACTGGACTTTCCGTTTGCGCAGCCAGTTTTCAGTCTTTTGCGCTTCGTCTTCCGTCGCTTTCGCGAGCGTGAAGGCAAACTGTTCGGTGAATTCTCCATTCGCGCGGGCGTAGAAAACCAGGTCCACGCCATTGGTCAACACGCCAAAAAGCGCAAGATGCGGTTTAACGTATTTCTCGTTTAATTCAGCGGCGAATGAACGGAGGGGTTCTGATCTCGCCTTCTTGAATTCAATAACGGCATGAACGCGTCCGCCAAAACCCGTCAGGGCCACGTCGTAGCGTTTGCGCAGCTTTCCGCGCTGGGCGAGAATATCCTTGCCGAAACCCTCGTATCCCAGTTCAGTGAAAAAATCGCGCTGCTGGAAGATTTTTTCGACTTCGGCTTCGGTGAGAGATTTTGACTCGCAGTCCCTGCCGATGGCGCGCAGAATTTGATGGAACTTTGTGGGCATTGAGAACCGATTCTACCTAGATGGCAGGACTTCAGCAATCAGATTCGGCAGCCAACGAATTATTTTTCGATGGAGCGATAGTATCGAATCCGATCATAATAGGGCGCGGCGAGGCGTTGCAGGTCGTCCTGGGTGAGGTTGCCCACGTTCGAGCTCACAAAAGCGGCGGGCGGTTTTCCTTTCGCGGCGAGTTGCGCTGCCGCTTCCAAGACCACTGCATGCAGGATCGCGGCTCCTAAAATTGTCGAGAGCGGGCCCAGCCGATAAGGCATCCGGGCAATTTCGACAGCCGCATCGCCCGATGGGCAGCAATTATCGAGCACCGCATCAGCAATCTCAAAAAGCCGTTTTCCTGACGGGTGACGTGAATTGCTGGCCTGGGATTGCTGCACGTTGGTCAGCGCGATCACTTGGAGTCCTGCCGATTTCATGCGCAAGGCCATCTCCACAGGCAGCGCATTTCGGCCCGAATTCGAGATCACAATCCCGGCATCCCCGGAATGAAACCCGGCGTTTGCGGCAAGCTCCGCCGCGCCCTCTGCGTTCCGCTCAAAGGCCGTGCTTTCAAAGGCTCCGCATTCAAACCCAAGCCTCGGATCGAGAATGGGATTAACGGCCACCAGCCCGCCCGCTCGGTAAAAAAGCTCCTGCGCCAGCAGGGATGAGTGGCCTGTCCCAAACGTGTGAATAATGCCTC
>DATGKJ010000313.1:0-5717 GCA_035294685.1 Terriglobia bacterium
TTCAGGCAAAGCAGTCGCGAGCAGCGCAGGCTCGTCTCCCACTTCGCGGGGGTCCAGAGACCGTCTGGATGAGGGCTCCAATACGACCAGTGATGGGCCTCGGTTGCGCCGATAACCGCGAGTGAGGATGGATGGCTTAAATCCCCGCCTCAACAGAAGCCTTGCCACGTAAGCCACAAGAGGCGTTTTCCCTGTGCCGCCGACAGTGAGATTTCCGATGCTGATCACAGGACGATTCAAGCGCCGGCGCTTCAACCAACCATGCCGATAGGCTGCGCTGCGCGCCGAAGAAGCGCGTCCGTAAATCACGGCCAAAGACGACAGGAACGGATTCATCCCTGCAGGCTCCCTGAGCCGAGGCGGGAAGCGGAGGGGACCGGATTCAGTAGTTGCGCAATACGCTCCAGAATCCGCTCCGTAACGCCCGACTCGCGTGCAACCACTCCTCGCGCCGCTTCGCCCAACGCGCGTCTTTGTTTTTCATCCTCAAGCAGCCTGAGCATTTCCCGGGCAAGTTCCTTCGCATTCCGCACCTGAATCGCCGCCTTCGATTGCAGAAAGATTTGAGCGGCATCGCGGAAATTTTCCATATGAGGCCCGAAAAGAACGGGTTTTCCTGACCGAGCCGGCTCCAGAAGGTTATGTCCTCCTGTTGGCACGAGGCTGCCTCCGATGAAAACGACGTCCGCCAACTCAAAAAGGCTTGCGAGTTCCCCGAGGGTATCAAGCAACAGGATGCTCGGGGAACGAAGAGCGCGTTGAAGATCTTCGACGCCGGCGGCAAGCGCGGAGCGCCGTATCAATTCAAATCCCTGTTGTTGAACCATGCGAGCCACTTCGTCACATCGAGCGGGATGACGAGGCGCAAGGATCAGAAGCGCCTGCGGATGTCGCGCGCGGATTTCTCTCCAGGCGATCAGCACCTGTTCTTCCTCACCCGACATCGTGCTGGCCGCCACCCCAACGGGCCAGCGCTCAGCGTCAGCCACAGTCTGCTTCAGCAAAGCCGCAAATTCGCAACTTCTGGGAGGTTGCCCATCAAACTTGAGATTGCCCATCACAAACACCCGCTCTCGAGGAGCGCCAATTTCAAGGAAGCGCGCGGCGTCGGTCGAAGTCTGCGCGAAGACTGCATCGACGTTCTCAAAGACCTTGCGCATAAAAAACCTGAACAGGCGATACCCGCGCAGCGAGCGATCCGAAAGACGGGCATTCACCAGAATCACCTTCGCGCCGGCCTGGTGGGCCGCTCGCAGCAGGTTTGGCCAGATCTCGGTTTCCATAACCACCAGCAACGCCGGGCGGATGCGGTTAAGAACCCGCCAAACGGGACCTGGCCAATCGAGCGGCAGGTAAAAGCGCCCTCGAAGTTCCGGAAGGCGCTTCTCCCCCGCTTCGCGTCCCGCCGGCGTGACGTGACTCATGAAAATACTGATTTCGGGATGCCGCCGCTGAAGCTCCTGAACGAGTCCCGCAATGGCCAGGGTCTCACCCACCGAAACGGCATGGACCCAGATTGATTCCTGCCGCGATTGTTGAAAGCATTCCGGAAGCAAACCCCATCGCTCCCGCCAAGATTGGCGAAGAAAGGAGGTTTTTCGATACCGCCAGGCATAGTAAGGCGCCATCAAGAGAATGCCCAGAGTGAAGAGCAGATTATAGGCAAAATACATGGCGACAAAACCGGAGAGCCATCACGTTCGTTATATCCAAAACGAAGTCTCGCCAGTTACCCACCACTCATCATAAAATGAGATGTGAAAATTTCTCACACTCTCGCTTTAATCGCAATTCTCATTTTTTGCGCGTCACTTGCTTGCGGACAGGGCAAAAGCCCCCCGGATGAAAGTCAAAATTCCACGCAACAAAAAACCTCCAAAAAACATGAGGGTATTCTCGGTCTGGTCCCGACCTATGATGTGATTGATGTCAAACACGCCCGGCCCTTGACGCCCAGTGAGAAATTCCGCGTGGCCATCCAAGACTCCGTGAACCCATTCGAGTTTGCTGAGGCCGCGGTCAAGGCGGAATATTATCGTGGAACGAACCCGCAAAAGAAGATTGGCTACGGCGGTGTGGGATATCTCAAGCAGTTTGGAGCTTCTTACCTGGATGAAGTTTCGGGGAATATGTTTGGAACTTTTCTTTACCCGAGTCTGCTCCACCAGGACCCTCGCTACTTCCGCAAGGGTGACGGGCCGATCGCGGGTCGTATTGCCTACGCTTTTTCCCGTGTTTTCGTCACCCGCGGCGACGACGGTGGGAAACAATTCAATGCATCCAGAGTGCTCGGAAGCGCTTCCTCCACCATTCTTTCAAACGCCTATTATCCGCCGCGAGCGCGAGGCGTGGGCATTACGTTGGGCAATATTGGATGGTCTCTTCTGGGAAATGGGGCCAGCAATATTTTCAAGGAATTCTGGCCGGATATTGCCCAGCGATTAGCAAAGAGCCATCAACCGTGACTACGTCACAAAGCGGATAATTCCGAAGCGCCTTGGCACGTGGAAATTGGGCTTCGGAGTCAGCGTCGGGCTCCAGGCCAGCAGGCGTCGCTGGATGTTGTCGCCTGCCCCGTCCGCTCTGAAAAAATTGCCACGCCATTCTGCGCGCGGGCGAAGCTCATATCCAGGTCCTGCCAGGGAAGCAACCGGGATTCTCATCTCGCAGGTCCAAACACTTTTACCGATGCGCGTCCGGTGCAAAAAGCCCGAATTCCAGGATGGGTCATTAAAAGGCTTTTGACCCAGGTCGATTTCCAAATCAATCCAGAGATTATTCGGAGCCACCTCAAACTCGTAATAATGGTTCATGCGCCGAGGTTCCGGATTCAGAAAGGCCTCTACCACATCGCGCTCCCATAGTCCCCATTTATCCTTCTCGGAATCCCCTGACTTGAAAAGGTTTAAGGAGGAATACTTGCAGGAAAATGCAAAATAAACCTGTTCGCGCGTCCAGCAGCTTGCCACGCGCGTTTCCGCCTGTGGATAGCGGAGATTCCCTGCCCAATCATGATCGAACTGAACTGACGAGGCTCTGCGCCAAATCGCCTTTTTCACATCACCATCCGGCAGAAAATCACGACTTGAGAAAAGAGAATTGATAACAAGGCGGCTGCTATAGAGGCTCATTTCTCTCCGTTGTCTAGGTCGTAACTCTACACTTTCACTTGGAATGGCGATAGCTGATGTCGCATAATCAAAAAAAATGACGCATCGACACCGTTAAAGCTTAACTCCTGGACGGAATCGAATTTTGCGAAGATGGCAAAGGCAGTTTTGCATTGGGCCGGTGATGGTTGCCCAGCCGTATTTCCATGGGAGTGTCAGCGGGAAAGACCACATCGCGCCCGCGCGCTACAAGGTGAGCATAGACAGACCACGCGGCGCCATAAGCCCCCAGCGCCATGGTCAAAGGGCGCGATTGGGCTGCCAGAGAGACGAACGAACCCAGCGCGCCCAGTTTCCAGCCTCCAGCAACCACCTGCCCCGTAGCGCCGCCCTGCCCAGGAACTCTGCCGGTTGCGGCAGCGGCATCTTCATCGGGCATGGAAGTCCACACTGTGGCCAGGATTGCCAGCGTCGGCGCCACATACTTCTGCTTTGACTCTTTGGCGCTAACCCCACCTTCTTCATCAAGTTGCAACTGCTCAGCACGGGGCGCTTCCACCGCCTGGACGCTCGCCTCAATTGCCTGGGGCTGAGAAGCCGGCGGCTCAATACGCTGAAAAGTGAAGCGCAGTTTGCCATTTCGATGAAGTTTCCGAGCGGCCTCGGTTTCAACCACCGCCCCTTCCAGTCGGCTCCCTTGGGGGATAATCAGCTGATGGTCCTTGGAATAGAGCGGTTGCGTCACCACCGCTTTCACAGGCTCACCGCGACGGGCAGTCGCCGAACTCAGCGGAGTAATCAGACGAGCGTGGATGATGCATTCAGAAGGCGGCGGTGAGCCCACAAGCGACAAATCCCGCGCAGGAAGGGTTTCAGTCCCAAATTCCACCGGTTTCTGAAGCTCGGCAGTGAAGACCGTTCCGGGTTGGAAAGCCTCTCGATGATACGGCAACTTCTTAAGGGCTTCTGCTTTCGCCTCAGTCATAATCCGCTGCATTTTATCCGGACCGCGCAACAGGGAAAGAGCCTCTTCCTCATGCGACTTTATCTGCTGTTTGGCATAGCCCATGAGTCCGGAAACAGGATCTTTGCTGGCTTTAACAGGATCGCCACTCTCAAGGTGGATCATCGGGGCTGCATCCGGTAAGACTTGGGTGGAGATCGGAATTCGCTCGCCATCTTTCAGCACCAAGGCATCAAAATCCACCTGAGTGGTATGCAGCGGAGCCAGATTACCGTTCATGACCTCCTGAGCGCGCCGCCAGCGTGAAACCGGCTGCACTTTAACGAGGCGGCCTAACACTTCCGTGCCCGCCGGCAACACCTCTCGATTGTAGACATAGATTGGAGCTGCCAGGCGTCCTTTTACAGGCTGGCCTGCGCGCTTGATGGGGACGCGCTCTAAAATGATCACGCGGAGTGGAACGCCCTTGGCAATTGTCAGGGGAATCTCAAGTTGTTGGGAGGAAACAGCCGGCCAGGCTCCGAAAACGACCAGAATCATGCACGCTACGGCAGAACAGCGCCAGTTGACCGGCATGAAATTCTGATCGATTGGGGCTCTCAAGCATCCCGCTCTCATGCAGGCCTCCGGCAGACCACACTCCAAGTTTAACTTACAGGAACAGGTTTCTCAACCGAGCTGCTTTATGCCGGGCCTGGCGGATCAAATCTGCTGCGATTTCCACCGCCCGCGCCGGAACAGAAAAATGCTCAACGCTGCCAGCGCGGCCTCGGCAATCAGAATCGAGAAGAACACGCCCCGCGCCTGCAAGCTTGTGCGGATGGCCAGCCAGTAGCCTAGCGGAATCTCCCACAGCCAATAGCACAAGAAGTTTACCAGTGTAGGCGTTACCGTATCACCTGCTCCGTTAAAGGCCTGCACCATCACCATGCCGTAAGCATAGGCGACGTTGCCGCAACTGAGGATGCGCAGACAGTTGACCGCAAGCGGCACAACGGCAGGATCGCGCGTGAAGAGTTGCACCACGGGCCCGGCGAATATCAAAAGAAAAATGCCAAGGCCGCCGAGAAAAAGCATATTGTAAAACCCCGTCCGCCAGACGGATTTTTCAGCGCGTTCCGGCTGCTGCGCTCCCAGGTTCTGGCCCACCAGCGTAGCGGCAGCGCCGCTCAGCCCCCAGGAGGGTAAGATCACGAAGATGATGATGCGGATGGCGATGGTATAGCTAGCGACAGCAGCGCTTCCGAAAATGCTGATGATCCGCACCAGCCCAACCCAGCTTGTCTGCGCGATCAGAAATTGGCCGATGCCGGTGAGCGAGACGTGGAGCAACCGCAGCATCACGCGCGGCTGAACACGAATCTGGCTCCGCAGAATCCGGATACGATCCGTGCCGCGCCAGAGAAGTCCGAATTGATAAAGCACGCCGATGGAGCGCCCCGTTGTGGTGGCAAGGGCAGCGCCTGTGAGACCCAGGCGAGGAAATGGGCCAAGGCCGAAGATCAGGCATGGGTCGAGGATCAGGTTAATAAAATTTGAAAGCCAGAGAACGCGCATGGCGATGGCCGCGTCGCCCGCGCCCCGAAAGACCGCATTGTTCAGGAAAAGCAGCAGCGGCGCCCCGCTTGCGCCCAGCACAATTT
>DATGKJ010000314.1:0-13581 GCA_035294685.1 Terriglobia bacterium
CGCCGCCGATGAATGCATCGGCATCCCCGGCAGTCACCATGAGTCCAGCAAAAAAGTGCGGCTTTTGAGCCATTTCGAACGCCTTAGCTTGCGTCAGTCCCTTGCCCTTGCAGCGCTCGTGGAGCAGTTCGGCATAAGACGCAAGCCGCGGAGAATGGAGAGGGTCCATGCACTCAACCGAGTGAGGCGGGACGTTCCAATAGTGCAGGCGCCGCCGAATCACTTGCGGCCTTCCCAGCAATGTCAACTCGGCCAGACGGTCTCGGACAATGGCTCCGGCCGCTATGAGCACGCGATCCTCTTCGCCCTCGAAAAAGACGAGATGCTGGGGGTTTGACCGCGCGCACTCCCGCAATCTTGCTAAAAGTTCCATGGGATCTTGAGTCCTAAGCAACCTGCCAACATAATCTTTATACTGGATGCTTTGCTGTCGATTAAGGTTGTTGCGAGTTCAGCCCGGGAACTGTCTGGAAAAGCGGGGGTTATTGAATTGCGCGGCGCTTCTTTCAAGCCGGCATGCCTGGTCCGCCGCGCGAGGCTGCTATAATGCATTGCTCTGCCAGAGCCGATGTGAGCGGCGGCAACGATTCACGTTCAGAGAGAAGCATGTTTAAAACCATTGAGTGGACGCCGGAAGGCGTGCGAATGATCGATCAGACGCGGCTGCCCGGCGAAGAGGTTTATCTGACCTGCCGCAATTATCGCGAAGTGGCGGAGGCGATTCGGCGCATGGTGATCCGCGGCGCGCCTGCAATCGGCGTGGCGGCGGCCATGGGAATCGCGCTCGGCGTCAAAGACTCACCGGCGCATACCGCGGCAGAGCTTCGCGCCGAATTCGAGACGATCGCTCAAGTGATTTCCCAAACCCGGCCTACGGCAGTGAATCTCTTTTGGGCCGTGGAACGCATGCGAAAGGTCTTTGACAGGATTCTGGCTGAGAATGCCAGCGATGAGGAAAAGATTCACAAGGCCAAGTCTCAGCTTGTTGAAGAGGCCCAGCGGATGCTGGCCGAAGACATCGCCGCCAACGAAGCCATGGGGCGGCATGGAGCCGCGCTACTTGAAGACTCCACGACCGTTCTCACCCACTGCAATGCCGGAGCGCTCGCCACCGGCGGATTTGGTACGGCCCTGGGCGTGATTCGTTCCGCCGTTCAGCAGGGCAAAAAGATTCGCGTTTTCGCCGATGAGACTCGCCCGTTCCTGCAAGGCGCGCGCCTGACGGCCTGGGAATTAGCGCGCGATGGCATCCCGGTAACGCTCATCACCGACAATATGGCTGGCCATTTTATGAAGCAGGGAACGCTGAAGGCGGTGATAGTGGGCGCCGACCGCATCGCCGCAAACGGCGACGTCGCCAATAAGATCGGCACTTATAGCCTGGCAGTTCTCGCCCGAGAGAACGAAATCCCATTTTATGTGGCGGCGCCGCTCTCAACCATCGACCTTCATCTGGCTTCCGGCGATCTCATCCCCATCGAAGAACGCTCTCCGGAGGAAGTGACCAAGCTTTCGGGAGTGTCGATTGCCCCACTGAACGTTGAAGCGCGTCATCCCGCCTTTGATGTGACGCCGCATCGCTACGTTACCGCCATCATTACCGAGCGCGGCATCGCCCGCGAGCCTTACACCGAAAGCCTGCGGGCATTTTTCAGATAGAAGCGCCTCCGTACAATGTCCCAGAACACCCATAATAAGATTTGATTAATAGCCTAGAGAACTCACATCAGATGGAAGTGCTTTTACACCTATGTCGCTAGATCAAAAGGAAGGTCACTAATATCCCGAAGTCGTCGGCCGTTTACGAGGGTATTGAGAACCTCATATTGGCTTTCACTTTTCACCTCTCTCACAGCTTCGAATAATTCCGGTAATGCCCCGTGATAAGTACAGTCAAGATCGCCGGTTCCCATGGCTATCGAGGCTATCCTTGTGGGCATTGGTTCCAGAGTTACAGCTACAACGATAGGCGCTTTGCCTTTACGATTTCGGATCAGATTCAGAGCTTCTGTCCTGGTATTTTGAGCTCGATCACTTCGAATCGTCCACTTACAGGAAATGCTGGCATGAAGAATGTTTTTATCATTCACTGCACTACGTAATGGCGCATAACAGGCCACATCTGTCGCGCCTTCCACTAACAATTCTTCCCGCGTATTAATTTCTCGATCCGCTACGGGCTCACGGGCAATAACGATATCCGGGATTACCAGATAATCCCCGCCCAGGGCAGATTTTAATTCAGGATGCTGCTCAATAACCTTTGTCAACTCCGAAAGATGTTCATACTGATAATACTTTCCAATGCCGACGCTTGCTTGACTCGTGGAGAATATCCAGGAACCGGGGCGTAGGTGACAAAGGCGGCGGAAAGCGTCATCGAGAAAGTCTTTGGTGAAATCGACAAAAATCTTCCCAGCACTTTGGCCATCCGGAGGATTCGTACACGGGACTACGCCTACATTGCGGGCTAACCTTCTAGCCATCCGTGCTGCAATAGCCTTGCTGACTTCGCTGTGTGAATCCGCATTCGAATAAGCATCAGAGTTAGGGCGCTTGCCCAGTATCTCAGCAAGTATTTTCCTGTGATACTTATGACGAAGATTTTTAAAAAGGTCCGCCGACATAGAGGGAGGCTTGTCGCAAAGTTACCGGATATCCGATTTTATGAGACCCAAGATAAATTCTTGATGCATTCGCTGTTCAATAGTTGAGCGCCCGTTCCCACCAAAGCTAGCGGGGAGCATTCTTCGGTCTCGATCGATCTTTCGCTTCTGTATTCCAGCGACTTGAAACCCCACGGACTCTCCTATCTCTGCGAGGTATTCATGAGTTTTAACCTCCATCCCCCGCATGAGTGAAGGACCGATCACAATCACCGCAGCCTTCCCTGGCTTTAGTACACGCCGCATCTCTGAAATCACGGCCTGCATCTCGACCAAGTATTTGCGGACAACTTTAGCCTTTGATGAGTCTTTTTCTTGAAGCAAATGAACGATGGCTCTGCTTCTCTGCGGCAACCCGTCTGTTTCATACGATGGATTGCACCGTTCACTCCCGATATATTGAGCGCGCAATTCACTCAGGGTGCGCAAAGGATACCGAAACCACACTAAGCTAAACTTGTGAGCGCGCATGTAATCGATGGCATTCGCATAAGGTGGTGAAGTTACAATTAAGTCTATGGAATTCGATGGGAGAGGGAGATCGTCAGCCCTTCGTCTATCAACAAATACTCGTTTCGCTCGCTGCGGCAAGCTCTCAAACTTCCGGAGAGATTTACCCAATTTGATGCCAAACTCAACAATTGCATCCTTGGGTTGCTTCCCGCGATCGCGATGAGGCCTGGAATGAGCAAGATCTCTGGCGAGAGATACTCCACCACTCTTCGCAATGATACAAGAAGAAAACACTAACTCAAAAAATTCGCTCTCTGGAGGCTCAGTCGTTTTCTCGATTGCCTTGATGAGAGCGAGAAGCTCAAACTGGGTTTCAGGCAGGAACCAATAGTCCAAAAACTTTCGGGTTTCTTGATCAAAACGCTCCTGCAAATCGGTCAGCAGGATATCTCTCAACCCCTTAATTGCTTTCGCCTCTTGAATGATTTGAATTCCCAACTTTTCCAAGTGTTTGGGATCGAGAAAAGTTGTCTTAACGCGGCAAAGGCGTATTGCAAGAGGATCAATATCGAATCCGAACGCTTCACGCTTTAACAAGGCAGCTTCAACGATGGTAGTGCCTGAACCCGCCATAGGATCTAGAATTGAGTCCCCACTCTGCGTAAGTTCCTCAATAAACAAGTGGGGTATCTGAGGCGGAAACTTAGCCGCAAAAGGATGGATCGCATGCGAAGCATAAAGGCTATCCACTGAATTAAAGTCGAAGTCTCCCTCTAACAAGGTGGCTAGCCTTTTCGAGAGCTTTGGTGCTTTTATGAGGTTGAGAGTCGCCAAATCGATTTCTCTGTGCGATATATTCTTGATCGAACGAAGTATAACGGGATGAATACGGTGTGTAAAGATTTAGACTGAACCTACGGCTTGATCATAATCATAAATTTCACCAGCGGAAAATCCTGGTTGGGACAGATTGGCAGGCGAGATGGACTTCCGTCTGTGTTTCTCGCGGTCGCCGCGCAAGAGCTTCCAGGGCGCTGAGCCGCGCAATTTCCGGATGATTATTCGTCTCGCTCAAGTGAGCGAGCACCAGCACCTGCGCGTCGCCATCGTATTCCCCGCTCAGGAACTCCGCTGTCGTCAGGTTTGAGAGATGTCCCTGGCGGCTCATCACGCGCTGCTTTACCTGCCAGGGGTAGGGTCCTATCTTGAGCATTTCCAGATCATGATTGGATTCAAAAATCAGAGCGTTGCAGCCGCGAACCCGCTGCTTGACCAGCTCCGGGATGTACCCCAGGTCGGTGACGAGGCCGATCTTAATGCCTTCCGCTTCCAGGGTAAACGCCACGGGGTCTGCCGCATCGTGAGGAATGGAAAATGGAGAAATTTCAATATCACTCACCACAAACTTTTCGCCCGCAGTAAAGAACTCACAGTTCCTGATTTCAAGTTTTGCAGGCAGCGCCGCCCGCGTGGCAGGGGTCATGTAGAGCGGGCATTTCAATTCGAGCGCCACCCGGGGAAGGCCGGAGACATGGTCGGTATGTTCATGGGAGATGACGATGGCCGTGCAGGTTTCAGGCCGCTCGCCAATGGCGGCCAGCCGGGAGAAGATCTCGCGCCGGCTTAATCCCGCGTCGATTAACAGCCGCGTCTTTTCCGTGGCCACCCAGGCCGCGTTGCCTCGGCTGCCGCTGCCCAACACGCAAACACGAACGCTCAACCGGCCTCCTTCTCCCGTTCGATATGCGTTCAACTTCCGAGTGATCAACTCGATTATAGGTGAGGCTGCGGCGCTGGAAAAGGAAAAAGAACGCGACACAACGCTCGCTGGAAAGCTTGCGCGCGCGATGACGGATCGCCATAATGAAGCCGTGGCGAAGGTGTCTACCCTGTCGGTGGAGTTCCGGGTAGAGGCCGCGAGGAATCTCGACGGCAGTGATGAGTGAAAAGCGACGAGAAACAAGAAAAAGCGACCAGAACCTCGGCTTGATTTTTTGGTCATCGCTAATTACTCGACACTGATTACTGCTTTTGGCTTCCCGGAAGGATTGGGTTACGGGAGCTTTTCAGCAACCCGTCACGCTTCCGAGAATCAAAGAGGGCCAGGCTGCCACAAATCGTCTGGCTTGGTTTTTTCCATTCAATCTCAAGGCGATGGGGTTCGCCTGAATTGCCCGCGCGCCGGGCTGATGACTCCTGATCACAACACCAGCGCACAGGAATCAGTTGCGCTCTGCGGTTGTGGGGAAAGGCAAGGTGCATTGCGAATATTTCTACTATGCGTGTTCGGCGTGGCGGGAACGTTAGCCCGCTACTGGATGCAGGGCGCGGTTCAGGATCAGACCGGAGCCAACTTCCCCTACGGGACTCTGGCTGTGAATCTGGCGGGATGCTTTCTGTTGGGACTCGTGGGGCAATACGCGCTGAACCATGTTTCCATTCCTCCCGATTGGCGCGTGGGCATCACCACAGGATTTTTCGGAGCGTATACCACTTTCTCGACTTTCGGATGGGAAACGGGGCATATGCTCCAGGATGGCGAGTGGACGAAAGCAGCCATCTATGTGGGAGTGAGCGTGATTGCCGGGATCATCCTGATGCTGGGAGGCATTCACCTGGGAGACGCTCTTTCGTGAAATAAGCCATCAGCGGTCAGCTTTCAGCAGATGCCAAACTTCGCATGGTGTTTGCGGATGGCTGACGGCCTCTAATCGGAGCGCCTATGGAACATGAAAAATTTGAGGGTGAGCGCACTCTGATGCGCATTCACATTGGTGAGAGCGATAAATGGGAGGGGAAACCGCTCTATCAGGCTATCGTGGAACTTTTTCGCAAGGAAAACTTTTCCGGCGCCACGGTGCTGCGCGGCGTGGGCGGCTATGGGTCCACCAGCCGTTATCACACCGAGAAGATCCTTCGCCTCTCCCAGGACCTCCCTATTGTGATCGAGGTGATCGAGGATTCCGAACGCATCGAGCGGATTCTGCCCAAGCTGGATGTGATGGTGGACGGAGGCCTGATCACGCTTGAAAAGGTTCGGGTCATCCTCTACCGCTCGCAAAAGAAGCCCTCGGCAAAACGGAGTTAACCTGGAGGTGTTCGTATTACCTCGTTGATTTGCCCCTGGTTCATCACCAGATTCGTGAAAGAATGCTCACGCGGACTCTTGCGGCGCGTTTCTCCATTATGGTGTTGCTCGGTCTCGCCATCCTGATGATCAGGCTGCGATGGCATGCCTGAAGGCGCTCGCTGAACACAGGAATTCATCCTGCCGGATTGTCTTTTTTCTTGACCCCGCAGCAGGAAAACTTGATCTCTGGGTCGGGCAGGTGCTAAGCTGCAAGTCACTGAGGTGGAAGAATGCGCCTGATCGCGCGCCTGGCGGTTATCTCAACGATTCTGGCTCTGCTGGCTCCCTCCTTTACGTGTGCGACCATGCCCATGACGCCGCAGCAGACATATGACTGTTGCCGGTCGATGAATTTCAAGTGCCACCAGCAGCGCAACCGAGACCACCGAGACAACTGTTGTCAGCACAAAGCGACTGGTCCGGCGCTACGGTCGTTTATTCCTTCGCCGCGCATCAATGTCGCGGCTCATCTCGCCGTCGTTGCGCAGGCGCCTCATGTCTCTATTGCGCCTGGTTATCTGCAACATCCTGATATCGTTCAATTTTCTGTAGCGGAGGCTCACGCTCCTCCGCCCGTTCCACTTTTCCTCCTTCATTCAACCTTCCTGATTTAGCCTCTGAAACGGCCCATCCGTCTGCCGTCTTCGGCGTCGCTACGCTACTGTGCCTTCAAATTCTTGAGTCGCCCAGGTTTAAGGTAGCGCAGGACAGCCTCATGGCCGTCGCCCAAAGAACTGTCATTCTGAGCGAGCATGGCGAGCGAAGAATCCCGGCATTTGTAAAGCAAAAATACGGGGATTCTTCGCGGAGTTTATTCTGAGCGTCATACCGTGATCCTTCGCTACGCTCAGGATGACAAGCGAAGAACTCAGAATGACAGCTCCAAATGTTTGCTAAAAAAACGGGAAGTTTCGACCTTGCAATGCAGTTCTACTCTGCCGAGTGAAGCAACGCTTGCCGTGTCGTCTGTTGCGGATGCGCCCGTCCACCTAGCTCGTGGATTGATTTACCCGATTATTCATCCCTGCGAGGGTTACGGATATGTCTTTCTCCAAATGCTTTCAATCTTCCATGCTCCTGATGGCCACATTCTCGATTGTGGCTCTGGCCGCAAGAGTCGCTACAGAACCAATTCCTGCACCCAACATTTCCTGGAACACACCCGCTCGCCTGCGACATCGAATCGGTTCAACTCCCGGAACTCTGACTTTCGATCAACGTGGGATCCACTTCCGCCCTCTGAAAGGCGCGCCGCTGAATTGGTCTTTTATCGAAGTTCAAAGTTTTGACATCACTCAACATGAATTCACAGTGAAGAGCTATGAGAATCGTAACTGGCGCTTGCCGGGGGAGAAGGCATTTCGCTTCACCTTGACGCAGGCCGTCCCGCCCAGCGCAGCCAGCTTTTTAGCGGAAGAAGTCGGCAAGCCCTCTCGAAACGAAGTGCCCGATCCTCATCTCCCCAGCTTCGCCGTTATTCCGGCGCGCCACGCCACGCTTTCGGGCGGCAGCAACGGGCTTCTTCGCTTCCGCAAAGAAGGAATTGATTACGTCACTTTGACCGGCAAGGATAGCCGGAGTTGGCGCTGGGCCGATATCCAGACTCTCGCGCGTCCCGATGCTTACCACCTTACCGTGGGCGGATACCTTGAGACTTTCGATTTCGATCTGAAGCAGCCCATTTCCCAAACCCTTTTCGACCGGCTCTGGGACTGCGTCTATGGCCGCGGTTTGCAGATTTCAACGAAATCAGAGAAGGCATCCTGCTGTGTCTCGGCGCAAGCGCCGGATGCGTCAACGATGGGAAGCCGTTAAGCGCGATGTGAGGAATCGGGATACTTGCGAAAGGAACATTTGAATGATGCGAAAACCAACGCGCAAGGTAAGAGTTGACGGAATTCTATTTATCCTTACGGTATGCGCCTCGGTCGCCGTCGCCTTAGCACAGAACCAGCCTTTGGCCCGGGTTTCCGCTTTGGGGGAACCTGGAGTCGGTACGGGATTAAACCCAAAGCCTGCTTCTCAGATGTCCCTGCCAGGTCTGGATTCTAATCGAGAAGGCGAATTCAGCAATCTTCAAAGCAGCCATGTGACCAAGCCTGCTCGCACTCCCGCCCATGCTATTCCTTTGGTGCAACTCATCGCCGAAGCTGAACGCAGCAACCCGCGCATCATTGCTGCGAGCCGGGCCTGGCAAGCCGCCGCACAGGTTCCATCCCAGGTTTCGACTCTGCCAGACCCCCAATTCACGGTTCAGCAATTCAGCGTCGGCAGCCCGCGGCCGTTCGCGGGTTTCAGCAACAGCAATTTCGCCTATGTCGGTTTCGGCATTTCTCAGGAGATCCCCTACCCCGGCAAGCTGCGCCTGCGTGGTGAAATCGCAAAGCGTGACGCGGAGGCGATACAAGACCAGTTCGATCTCGTCCGCCGTGAAGTGATCGAACAATTGAAAGCTACGTACTTTCAACTCAGCTACATCCAGCAAACTCTGGGCGTTCTCCACCACGACCAGGAATTATTGGCCGAAATCGAGAAAATTGCGGAAGCGCGCTATCAGGTGGGTCAAGGCGACCAGCAGGACGTGCTGAAGGCGCAATTGGAAGAGACCAAGCTGCTGCCCGAAGTTGCGCGCCATCACCAGGAAATGGGCACGCTTGAGGCTCGCCTCAAGCAACTCCTGAATCGTCCGGCTGATTCGCCCGATCTCGCTGTTGAAACGCTCACCGAAACTCCGCTTCCTTACACTGCGGACCAACTGTTGGCTCGGATTCGGGCTGGCAATCCGGCAGTGGCGGCGGAGCAGCAAGTGGTGCGCCAGCAGGGCCTGCAAGTGGCGCTCGCGCATAAGGATTTCTATCCAGATTTCAATGTGCAGTACATGTGGCAGCACACTGCCGAACAATTTCGTGATTACTACATGTTGACGTTCGGCGTTCAGCTTCCAATCCACTGGCGTCGGAAGCAAAAACCGCACCTTGCAGAAGAAGTTGAGGAGCTCAATCGCGCGCGCCGGTCGTACGAGGCGCAAGTGCAACAATCCTATTTTGAAGTCCGCGACCAATACCTGGCCGCTGAAACCGACGCGCATGTGCTCACGATTTACCGTCAGGGCCTGATTCCTCAGGCTGCGGCTACATTCAATGCCGGACTGGCGGCTTATCAAAACGGGCGGGAAGACTTTCAGACTCTGCTCGATTCATTTCAGAACGTGCTGAATCTCGACCTTGAGTATTGGCGGACGCTGGCCGATCACGAAACGGCGCTGGCGCGGCTGGAGGAAATGACAGGAATTACTCTGCATTGATTGCGGTATGCCTTTGCTGCCGCACTGGCTGCGGAGCATTATGGCGACCGTTCCTGAGAATGCAAAAAGCAGCGCTTAAACAGCCAGGAGTTAAGCTATGGGAAATTATCGAAGCGCATTTCTGGTTACGTTAATCGTAGCTATCCTGCTTGCCGCTGGATTGGGTTTCGTGGGATGGAGAAGCTACGGCCGGCGCTCGAAAGCTGCTGAATCCCAGCCCATGAGCGCTCCATCCTCGGCTTCTGGCGTCGGAAACGGGCAAGAGCAATCTGCTCCGGCTGCCCCGGTGGAAACACCGCTCGCTCCGGTTCAGCTTTCGCCCCAGCGCCTGCAAAGCATCGGCGTGAAGACCGGCATCGTTGAAATCAAGCCGGTATACAACGAGATTCGCACGGTCGGCAACGTTGATGTGGATGAACAACTCCTCTCCTCTATTCAGCTTCGTTTTGCCGGCTGGATTCAGAAAGTTTTCGCAAACTACACCTATCAGTACGTCCATAAAGGGCAGCCGCTCTTCACCATTTACAGCCCCGATCTGGTCACGACCGAACAGGAATACCTGATTGCAAAGCAGAACAAGAACCTGCTCGCCACAAGCACCGTGCCCGGAGTGGCTTCCGGCGCCGTCTCGCTTCTTAATGCAGCCGTGGAGCGTCTCAAGCAGTGGCAAATCCCAGCGCGCGAGATTGCGCGCCTAGAAACCACCAACCAGGTGCGCAACGAACTTGAAATTGACTCACCGGTTTCGGGTTTCATCACCGAACGCAACGCTTTGCCTCACATGTACGCGCAGCCGGAAACTCGGCTTTACTCAATGGCCGATCTTTCCACGGTGTGGGTTTACGCGAACGTTTTCCAGAACGAGATCGGGCAGATTCGCCTCGGCGATCCCGCCGCAGTTACCGTCGATTCATATCCCGGCCGCAATTTCGATGGCCGTGTGGATTACATCTGGCCACAGGTGGATATGGATACTCGCACGGTTAAGGTGCGCCTGGCGTTTCCTAATCCCGGCCTGAAGCTGACGCCAGGGATGTTCGTGAACGTGAAACTCACGATTCCATTGGGCCGGCACATGGTGATTCCGACTTCGGGCGTCTTTCAGACCGGAACGCAGAACATCGTCTTTGTAGATCACGGTGGGGGCTATCTTGAGCCTCGAAATGTCGAGCTAGGGCCGCAAGCGGGCGACGAATTTATCGTTCTCAAAGGTCTCAGGGCCGGTGAACGCATTGTGACTTCAGCCAACTTTCTGATCGATTCCGAAAGCCAAATTCAGGCTGCGCTTGGCTCGTTCATGCCTCCGCCGCCGGGCGCCGGCGCGGCCGCCGCAATGAACGCTCCCGCTGCGAAGGCGACCATTGAGTTCACCACCAACCCCTCTCCTCCGCACAAGGGAAGCAACGCCTTACGTGTGAAACTAACAGGCTCAAATGGCGAACCTGTCGCCGGAGCGCAAGTGACCGTCACATTTTTCATGCCAGCTATGCCCGCCATGGGCATGTCTGCGATGCGCACAGTGGCGACGCTCAATGACGAAGGCGGAGGCTTCTACGAAGGAACTGGGAATCTGGCGAGCGGCGGAACCTGGCAGGTTACCATTACGGCCCAAAAGGGCGGGCAGACCATCGCAGCCAAGCAACTCACTGTAAGCGCCGGGGGAGGGATGTAAATGATCCATCGTTGGATTGACTGGTGCGCCCGCAATCGCTTCCTCGTATTTACAGGGACGCTCTTGCTTGTATTGGCCGGAATCTATTCGCTGCGCCGGATTCCGCTCGACGCGTTGCCAGATATCTCTGATGTGGAAGTCATCATCTTCACCCAGTGGCCAGGAGAACCACCCAACATCATTGAAGACCAGATCACATACCCTATCGTTACCACGATGCTCGCCGCGCCTCGCGTAAAGGCTGTCCGCGCCCAGACGATGTTTGGAGATTCCTACGTCTTCGTCATCTTCCAGGATGGAACCGATCTCTACTGGGCGCGGTCGAGGGTGTCGGAATACCTCCAACAGATTCAGGGTCAACTGCCGCCAAACGTCCATCCGGTGATCGGGCCGGACGCGACCGGAGCGGGATGGGTCTACGAATACGTGCTTGTTGATCACAATCACCAATACAGCCTGGCGGATTTGCGCACCCTTCAGGATTGGTATCTGCGCTATCAACTCGAAACCGTGCCAGGCGTCGCGGAAGTCGCCACCATCGGAGGATTCGTAAAGCAATTCCAGGTGAATCTTGATCCAGACAAGCTCCGCGCCTATAACATCCAGCTTTCCCGGGTGATTGATCGCGTGCGCGAGAGCACTAACGAAGTGGGCAGCCGGTTGCTCGAACTCGGCGGAGCCGAATACATGGTCCGTGGCCTCGGTTACTTCAACTCGCTGCAAGACCTTGATGATATTCCCGTATCCACCACGAGCAACGGGATTCCTGTGCTGGTCAGTGATCTCGGCACGGTCTCCTATGGGCCGGACATTCGCCGTGGGGTAGCAGAATGGAATGGCCAGGGAGAGACGGTGGGCGGCATCGTAGTGATGCGGTATGGGATGAACGCCCTGAATGTCATCAACAATATCAAGCGGAAGCTGGCGGAGATCAGGTCTTCGCTGCCGCCAGGCATCGAAATCAAGGCTGGATACGATCGCTCCGGCCTGATTCAAGCCTCGATCGCCACTCTGAAGCGCGACCTGCTGGAAGAGATCATTGTGGTCAGCCTGGTCATTATCATCTTTCTCTTCCATTTCCGTTCAGCTCTGATCCCCATCGTCACGATCCCTCTGGCCGTGATTGGCTCCTTCGTGCCTATGTATTACCTCCACGTAAGCTCCAACATCATGTCGCTCGGGGGCCTGGCGCTTGCCATTGGCGTGCTGGTGGATGCAGCCATTGTGATGGTGGAAAATGGCTATCGCCATCTTTCGGAACGCCAATTGTCGCCTTCTGCTGCCTCGTCGGGCCGCAGCAACGACTTAAGCAACGCCCACAATCTGGATGAATCGGGCGCCACTCCGCCTCCGCTGGTCACGGCGCGCGAACGACGCCGCATCCTGATTGCCGGCGCCAAGGAAGTAGGGCCGGCGCTTTTCTTCTCGCTCGTGATCATTGTGGTTTCCTTTCTTCCGGTTTTCCTGCTCGAAGCCCAGGAAGGCCGCATGTTTAAACCGCTCACCTGGACCAAAACTCTGTCCATCAGCATCTCGTCAATTTTGTCCATCACTCTGGTTCCAGTCCTTATGCTGATCTTTATCCGCGGCAAGCTCCGCCCCGAGTCCGAAAACCCCGTCTCGCGCTTCACGCAAGCCATCTACCTGCCGATTCTTCGTCTCTGCCTCCGCTATCGTAAGACAGCGCTGGCGATCAGCTTGGCGTTATTGGCGCTGGCCTATCCCCTGGCGCGACGCATTGGCAGCCAGTTTATGCCGCCGCTGTTTGAAGGATCTTTGCTCTATATGCCCACCGCCCTGCCTGGCATCTCCATCACCCAGGCTTCGCAATTGCTTCAGGAGCAGGACCGCATCATCAAATCCTTTCCCGAAGTCGCGAGCGTCTTCGGGACAGTAGGCCGGTCCGGCAGCGCCACTGACAACGCTCCGCTTGATATGTACGACACCACCATCATGCTGAAGCCCGCCAGTCAGTGGCCGAAGGGCACGACCTACAGCAAACTGATCCGCGAAATGGACGCCAGGCTGCAATTCCCCGGCCTCACCAACACCTGGACCATGCCTGTTGAAAATCGCCTGGACATGGAACTGACCGGGATCAAAACGCCGGTAGGGCTGAAGGTTCAGGGGCCAAATCTCCAGGGAATCCAGCAGGTGGCCGCAAGCATTCAGCAGATTCTTTCGGCTATGCCTGAGGTCGGGTCAGTTTTTGCTGAAAAGGTCGCCGAAGGGTTTTACGTGAATATCCAGGTGAACCGCGCCGAGGCGGCGCGCTACGGCCTGACGATCGCGGACGTACAGCGTGCGGTCGAATCCGGGATCGGCGGCGAGGACATTGCCGTGAACATCGAAGGGC